>CADCQU010000380.1 GCA_902803635.1 uncultured Lachnospiraceae bacterium
ATAATAATATTTTCCGAAGGGAAACGTCGTCATTTGGCGTTTCCCTTTTGGCATAAATGGTGGTATAATAGGAAATTAAGGATATTTGCCGATTCAAAGCAGCAGAATAGCCGGGGAAGGTGGTTCCCGGCGGGAAGGAAAATGAGAGATGGAGGATCAAAAGGACCATATCAGCCAGGAGGAGAACGCGGTGAGCGTTCCGAACGAAGAGAAGCAGGAAGAGAAAAAGGAGGAGAAGGTGGAGCGCTTTTGCGACCTCTGCCGCAGGTCCGAGAAGGTGACCGGACCGCTCATAGAGCTCCCGACCGGCCAGAAGGTCTGCAGGGACTGCATGGAGAAGGGCATGAACGCGGTCAAGAACGGGGGCTTTGACTTCAACGCCATGCTCCGGAACCTTGGCGGGATGCCGGGGCTTTCCTTCGTGAGCCTCAATGACCTCCCGAACGCAAACCGGCAGCCGGAAAAGAAGGCGGAGCCGGAGAAGCGCTTCTCGATGGAGGAAATCCTCCCGCCGCACAAGATCCGTGCCCAGCTGGATCGGTACGTTATCGGCCAGGCGAAGGCGAAGAAGCTGATCTCCGTCGCGGTGTACAACCACTACAAGCGCATCATCAACGAGGAAAGGCGGAAGGAGCGGGAGAAGCAGGACGCGAAGAAGGCCATCCCCGACCCGAACGTGCCCGCGCCCGTGGAAATTCAGAAATCCAACATCCTGATGATCGGCCCGACGGGTTCCGGCAAGACCTATCTTGTCCAGACCCTTGCCAGGCTTCTGGATGTTCCGCTTGCGATGACAGACGCGACGACCCTCACCGAGGCCGGCTACATCGGCGACGATATCGAGAGCGTGGTCTCAAAGCTCCTCATGGCGGCGGGGAATGACGTCTCCCGGGCTGAGCACGGGATTATCTTCATCGACGAGATCGACAAGATCGCGAAGAAGCGGAACACCAACCAGAGGGACGTGAGCGGCGAGGCCGTCCAGCAGGGTCTCCTCCGCCTCCTCGAAGGTGCGGAGGTCGAGGTGCCGGTCGGAGCGACCAGCAAGAACGCGATGGTTCCCTTAAAGACCGTGAATACGAAAAACATCCTCTTTATCTGCGGCGGAGCCTTCCCCGGCCTTAATGATATCATCAAGGAGCGGCTGAACCGCCGGAGCTCCATTGGCTTCCAGGCAGATTTAAAGGATCGATTTGATAACGAACGGAATCTGCAAATGCAGGCGACCGTGGAGGATCTCCGCAAATTTGGCATGATCCCGGAGTTTTTAGGACGACTCCCAATCCTCTTCTCGCTGGAGGCCCTGACCGAGGAGATGCTTGTCCGGATCCTGAAGGAGCCGGAAAATGCCATTCTCCGGCAGTATGAGGCTCTGCTTGCGATGGACGAGGTGAAGCTTGTTTTCGAGGACGATGCTCTCGAAGTCATTGCGAAAAAGGCTCTCGCGCAGGAGACCGGTGCCCGCGCCCTCCGGCAGGTTCTGGAGGAGTACATGACCGACATCATGTACGAGATTCCAAAGGATGACAATATCGGCACCGTGGTCATCACGAAAGAGTATCTGGAGAACACCGGAGGCCCGCGGATCCTTCTCCGCGGCCAGGGTTGAACAAGATTTTATTTTTCGGGCGGGGGAGATTTCTCTTTCCCTGCCCACTGTTTTGTCATATAATTAGGGAAGTATGCCGAAAGGGGGTATCTATCATGGCAGAGAACAACTTTTTTGACGCATTGGGAGAGAAGCTTTCGAAGGCCACGCACACGGCGGTGGACAAGACGGGCGTTTTCTTAAGCTCGACCCGCATTAGCGCACAGATCGCCGGGGAGCAGCGGGAGATGGAGAAGCTGTACCAGAAGCTCGGCGAGACGGTGTACCGTATGGCCGAGGAGGGGCAGTTTACGCCCGACGGCGAGGTTGCGCGGCTCGTGCTCAAGATCCGCAACCGCCTCCAGGTCGTGCAGAACTACCGGAAGGACCTCGCCGGCGTGAAGAACCAGAACATTTGCCCGCACTGCGGCAACTTTATCGACCAGCAGGCCGTCTACTGCCCGAAGTGCGGCGCCGAGATTCCGGTCACTGTCCCGGCGAAGCCGAAGCCCGGCGAGAAAAAGGCTCCGGTCGATGCGGAAATCGAGATTGAGGAGGCCGTCTCGTTGGACGACTTTGCCGATGAGCAGGGTGACCTTACATGAAGTGGCTGGGAATCGCCGGAATCACCTTCGGCACGGATTATGCGATCAAACGATATTTGGAGCGGAAGAGGAAGGTCACGGACGAGCCGAAGGAGCTATTTGAAGGAAAGGTCCTCGTCCGCCGGCATACCAACGAGGGGGGCGCCATGGATCGGCTCATCGGGCGGCCGAAGCTCGTCCGCAACCTTTCGGCTGCGGCCTTTGGCGGCATCGTCGGGAGTTTTCTGCATGTCGTTGGGAAGCCCGGCCGTACGCTGCAGAAGCTGGGCCTTGCCCTCATGCTGGGCGGCGGCGCGAGCAATTTCTACGACCGCTGCACCCGTGACGGCGTCACGGATTACCTGAGCGTCGTCCCGAAGAAGGACTCCTGGGTAAAAAATGTCATTTTTAATCTGGCTGATGTCGCCATCTTTGGGGGGCTTTTCTTCACTATTATCGGCATCTTGTTTGGAAAGAAGGATTAAGGAGATGAAAAGACCATTCCTCTACGCTACCGCCTTTTTCTCGGGCATGTCCATCATGGCCATCGAGATGGGCGCCAGCCGCCTGCTGACACCCTATTTTTCATCCTCGCAGGTCATCTGGACCATTATCATCGGTATCATCATGATCGCCATGGCCATCGGCAACATTTACGGCGGCCGCACGGCGGACAAGAATCCGGATCCCGCGCGGCTCTACCGAAGGCTCCTCATCGCCGCCATTTGGACGGCGGCCCTGCCATTTGCCGGGCGCTACGTCCTCCTCGGCGTGACCTACCTCGTGGTCAAGGTCGTGCACCAGAACTACCTGGTTTTCGCCTCGTTCTTCTCGTGCCTCGTCCTCTTTGTGTTCCCGCTCATCCTGCTCGGCACGGTGACGCCCTCGCTCATCAAGTACGCGACGGACAACCTCACGGAAAATGGCAAGACGGTCGGCACGATTGAGGCCTGCGGGACCATCGGCAGCATCCTCGGCACGTTTTTGCCGACCTTCGTCACGATTCCGAGCTTCGGCACGGCCGTCACCTTCTACATTTTCGCCGGCATACTGGCCCTTCTTTCGCTGATCTTCTTTGTCACGCAGAAGAAGCATATCGTGATGGCCGCCGGTGTTCTGGGGCTCATCGTCGTCCTCATCTTCGCGCCCGTCAACTACAGCTTCGCGTTCTGGGACGACAAGATCATCTACGAGGGCGAGTCGATGTACAATTACCTCCGTGTCGAGGACGAGCCGGAGCAGATTATTTTTTCGACAAATGTCCTTGTCGGGGTGCAGTCGGTCTACCGGAAGGAGGGCGGCCTTGCCGGGATGTATTATGACTACCAGCTCCTCGCCCCGCTCCTTGCGGGGGAGGTGGACGATCCGCTTTCGCTCCTTGTCCTCGGCATGGGGACGGGGACTTACGCGAAGACCGCCCTTGAGTATTTTCCGAACATGACCGCCGAGGGCGTGGAGATCGACCAGAAGATCGTGGACCTTTCGCGGCAGTATTTCGAGATGCCCGAGGACATTCCCGTCGCGGTCGAGGATGGCCGCGCTTTCCTGCGGAACGCGGGAACCTACGACATCATCATGGTGGACGCCTACCAGGACATCACGATTCCGTTCCAAATGTCCACCATCGAGTTCTTTGAGATGGTGAAGGAGCATTTGTCGCCCAACGGCATGATGCTGGTGAACCTCAACATGCGGACGGACACCGAGGGCGGCATCAACGACTGCCTCATTAACACCATTTGCAAGGTCTTCCCGGCGGTTGCCACCGTGGACGTCATCGGGAACACGAACCGCGAGCTCTTTGCCTGCCAGTCCATGGAGGCCTTTGACAAATGCAGGGAGCGGGTCGCGGCCCTGCCGGAGACCTCCCCCCTGAAGAGCCATTTGACCTATGTCCTCGATAACCTGGAGATGCAGACCGGCGGGGGGCGGGTTCTCACCGACGACAAGGCCCCGGTCGAGATCCTCGGCATGGACGCGCTGGACAAGATTATCCAGGACACGCTGGAGGCGAGCGGCGGGATTGACGGGCTGCTCTCGTAAATTTCATAAAAATGCCGGGCGGGTGCTACCGTCCGGCATTTTTTGCATTCACAGAGCGCGTAAGGAGATTCCTGGAGTGTCTGACAATTGTATATTAAAATTTTCATTAGTTTTACATTTTTGCCTTCTTTTTCGTGAACCCTGGGACAGAGGAACCACTTAATGTAAAAATGATTTAGTTAAAAATTTACATTTATTCTTCATCAGTACAGACGATTTTGTCGAGGGCTGTCTGTCGGGAACATTTGTCAAAAAGACAAAAATGTATATTTTGTAAATAAAACGTACAATTTGTTAATTTTGACAGTGCCCCGTCTAAAAAACTATCTGAAAATTGCGAAAATAAAAAAATTTAAGTAATTTTTTAAAAGAAATTTTCAAAAAATACTTATATTTTCCCGAAAATATGTTATACTTAGATTGTAAGGAAAGTAGCAGTCAACAGAGGATTCTCCTAGTCGGGAGAAAGTAATTCGTTGATGACTCTTGCGGGCGGTCGAGGTCGGCAGGCTGGCAACAGTCCCTATCAATCCTGACATCCGAAGGAACATGACGGAATAGTGGGACGGAAAAGAAAGGAGGATGAGGCGTATGACAGTAGGGGAAAGCTTCGAAGAGGTCTACACGAAGTTCAAGATGCATTTTTACAGGGAGATTTTCGGAAAATTCAACAACTGGGAGGGAAACCTTACGACGGTGGAAACATTTTGCATGGAGGTAATCTGCGCGATGGGAAAGCCGACCATTAATGAGTTTGCCAACTTCATTAACATTTCCCAGCCAAATGCAGCCTACAAGGTGAACAACCTGATCAAGAAGGGGTATCTCACGAAGACGCAGTCCACAGTGGACCGCCGTGAGTACTTCCTGGAGGTCACCCAGAAGTACAGGGATTATTTCGATATCAGCTCCGGATATATGCGGGACGTAATCGGAAGGCTGGACGGGCGCCTGACGGATGCCCAGAAGGAAGGCTTCACGGACACGTTGAACATCATGTCCAAGGAATTGATGCCCGATGTTCCGGATTATCGTCTGCGGAAACGTGTAGAGACCGCAAAGTAAGCGCAGAGGGCGTAGGGGAAACCCTACGCCCTGCTTAATTCCCGAACAACCACGCTGGCGAGGAGGAGGCCGGCGGCGGCGGGGACGAAGGCCGTGGAGCCGGGAATTTGCCGCCGGGAGGAGCCTTCGGGGAGGGCTTCCTCGTCTTCGAGCGGCGGGAGCGGTTCCTCCTTCGAGTAGACCACGGGGACGTGGAGGATGCCGCGTTTTTTTAGCTCCCGTCGCATGACGCGGGCGAGCGGACAGACAGAAGTATTTGCGAGATCCGCGATTTCCAGGAGCTCCGGGTGGAGCTTGTTGCCGGTTCCCATGCAGGAAAGCATGGGGGTGCCGGCATTTTTTGCGCCCTCGATGATGGCAAGCTTCGCCGCCACCGTGTCCACGGCGTCGATGACATAGTCATACTCCCCGAACGGGATGGTGCCTGCATTTTCCGGGAGGACGAAGAGCGGGACGAGTGTGAGGGAAAGCTCTGGGGCGACGGAAAGGAGGCGGAGCCGCGCGGCCTCCAGCTTGGGAAGCCCGACCGTCTCGGCGGTCGCAAAGAGCTGGCGGTTCAGGTTCGACGCAGCTACGTCGTCGTTGTCCACCAGTGTCAAATGCCCGATGCCGCTGCGGGCGAGGGCTTCCGCGCAATGTCCCCCGACGCCTCCAATGCCGAAGAGAAGGACGCGGCTGTTGGCCAGCTTCTCCATCCCCGCCGCACCAAGAAGCCGACGA
Organism: uncultured Lachnospiraceae bacterium; assembly: GCA_902803635.1. Taxonomy (GTDB): domain Bacteria; phylum Bacillota; class Clostridia; order Lachnospirales; family Lachnospiraceae; genus Chordicoccus. The sequence goes on from CADCQU010000380.1 coordinate 6,001, forward strand.
GTCCGCTGCGTGGCGGCCTCGCGGGTGATAGTGATTTTAGAATAATATTGTTGGTTTTCCATGGATACAGGCTCCTTATTTAACAAAACTGTCGAATTGCCCGATTTTTGAAATAAAAGCAATAACAAATACAATCAAAATAATTAGAGATGTAGCGTATAATAAGACGATAAAAAGATAATATAAAGATAAAATAAAAATTTTGATAATATACCGTAGAACGAATGGTTATAATTACTGTCACTGTGAAAATGGCATTTTTCCTTCATGAAGGCTTTGTCTTCTTAAGCAAGGGCTTAATAAAAACTGCCGATTCATAAAATACGAAGACGTTACAGTTCAGGTGCCCCCTCCGAAAAGGCTGTTCTGCATTGTGAAAGGTTTTGTCATCCTGAGCGAAGCGAAGGATCCCGTAAGGTTTTTCGCAAAGTTGA
>CADCQU010000381.1 GCA_902803635.1 uncultured Lachnospiraceae bacterium
CGGCAAATGCCACCCGCCCGCCAAGCGGGAGCAGCATTGCAAACACCATGACAAATACAAAGAGTTTCTTCAAATGTTTCATTGCAGTTTCCTTTCTTTTGAGAATAGAGTTCGTTACTATTCAGCTGACCTCCGATTTATTGTCATTCTGAGGAGCGAAGCGACGAAGAATCCCGTTAACTTTGCTAAAACCCTTACGGGATCCTTCGCTTTGCTCAGGATGACAAAACCTTTCATAATGCAGAACAGCCTTTTCGGAGGGGTCACCTGAAGAGAGTAACTAGAGTTTACCAAAAGTTTCTGTTCAATCGGCCATCGGTTCTGTCATTATTGGGAAGCATGGCCTTCTAAGGTGTCGCTTCGCTCAGAATGACAAGCCTCTTCTATGGCGAATATCCATTTTGGCATTCAGCCGTAAATCTGTTTTTTCCTTATCCCTCACCCCCTCCCCGTTTTTTCGCCCGCCGCATCCAAAGGATCCGGAGAACCCAGAGGGTCCAGAGGACGGAGGCCGCGGCGAGGAGGATATTTGCCAAATGGGCCATTTGCCCCTCCTCGTGGCTCCCCGTCGTCGGCAGGGTGATGCCCTTGCTGTTTTCCACGGTGACGATGCCGTCCGCCGAGACCGGAAGGGCGGTGTTGCTCTCGGTCCGGATTGCAAAAATGGACGTTTCAGCGCTGTCCGGAACCGTCAGGCGGATCGGCTCGTCCAATTTGTCGTAACCAGGCGGGGCCGTCTCCTCAACAAGGTAATAAATCCCGCGGCGGAGCTTCCCAATGGAAACCCGGCCGTCCGCGCCCGTCTCTTTTTGTTCGTAGCCGCGCATCGGGGCGGGGTTCATGCTCCCGTCCGCGCGGGAGGCGTGGAGCGAGAAGACCGCGCCTTGAAGGGGCGTCCGGCCTCCGCTCTCGACCTTGCAAATGCTCACCGCGGCGGAGTAGACGGGATTTTCAAATTTCGTCACGGCTTTTCCGGTCTCCGGGTCGGTGAGGGCGGAATTTGCCGCGCGGATCGTAAGCGTAAAAATGCGGGAGTCGCCAAGGACATAGCCCGCGGGGGCCTTCGTCTCCTTCAGGTAGTAGGTTCCGCCCTTGAGGCCCGCCAGCGTGACCATGCCGTTCTCGTCCGAGACGAAGACCGCCGGCCGTGCCTTGTCGGTTCCCTCGCGGAAGTCGGCCGCGCTCACGGGAAGCCGCGCGTCCGCGTCCTTGTAGACGGTAAATTCCGCGCCAGGCACCGCCTTCTCCTGGTCGTCCACCTTGGAGAAGACCACCTGCCCGCCGTCCGGGGTGTTCTCGACGTAAACCTCGACGTTCCCGTCGCTGTCCATGGCCTGCGACTGGTTCACGATGTAGTCCGCGTAGCCGTCCGCATCGCTCGCCGTGTTGTAGTGGATACTGTCCGTCCCGCCGGGGACGCCGATCCACTCCTCCCGGACCGTGTAGACGACCTTCTCGCCGTCCACGTAGGCAGGCAGATCCCGCCAGACATGGCTCCATCCTGCCGTGTTGTGCTCCGGATCCTCCGCCACGAGAGAGGCGTCCGCCCCGAGCGTCACGTTCCGGCCAAGCCAGGCAATGCCATTTCGAAGAAGCTGCATGTTAACCGGCCGATCACCGCCATTTGGCCAGGTCTTCCGGACGCGCACCTGGCAGGTCTCCGGCGCATTTGTCACATAGAGAACCGCCCCGCCATCCCCCTCCGTCGCGACGCGCACCAGGGGATTGTTCGGGTCGTCCAGCGTAAGCACGGCCTCCCGGTCATCATAGAAGGTGACATAGCCGGTAATCGGCTCCGAAAGCCCGGTGTAGCCCTCATTTGCCCCCTCCGCGATGAGGAACCGGTGCCGGCCATCGAAACCGCCCGGCTGGTACGACAAAATCCGCACGTGCTGCCCGTTCCAGTCCAGCTCCTCCGTAAAGACCGCGGTGATGCGCCCGTTCTCGTCGGTGCGTGTGTCCATCGGCAGCTCGATCACCTGTCCGTCGCCCTGGTCCGCGTAGAGGACCAAATGGAAGGGCACGTTCGAGAGGGGATTCTGCGTGGTTTTGTCCAATTTTACGAGCGAAATCTCGCGGGGCTTCGTGTAACGGTTGGTAAAGGCCACCGTCTGGATGCCATCGACCCACACCTCGTCGGCATAGGAGTACACCTGCTTCACCTCCGCGCGGGTACTGCCGCTTGTGGCTGCCTGCGCGGTGTTGAAAATGAGGTATGACGCGGCTGTGGAAAATGGCTGCGAGGCCTCGTACCGATGCTCGGCCACCCAGTAGGACTTCATGGGAAGGAGCTCGTCCAAAACCCACACGTACTGTCCTCGCCAGTCGATATACCGGTACCCATCAGGATTGTCATAGGACCAGGGCTGCAGATTCAGGCGATACTCCTCCCGCCCGTCCCCGTCCGTGTTCTCCTTCTTCTCGTCCACGCCAATATAGAAATTCTTACTCTTCACTTGCCCGATGGCCTCCGGGTCGCCGACGAAGCTCTTCGTAACGACGAGCTTCGCGTACTTCGGAAGCAGCATACCGTCGATGTGCCAGCTGTTCTCCTGGTCCTTCAGGACGTACCAGCGGAGGTCGTAATAGTCGGTCGTGAGCTGCTCCTGCGGTATGACGTGGCCATTAATCTGAATCTTGTGTTCCTCCGACTGCGCCGCGTTCCATTTGCGGATGCGCCCGAAAATGAACTCGTCGCTCGGGAATGGCAGCTCCAGCCGCATCCCCGCCCCCGCAAAGGCGCTGTCCGCATTTGCCATGATGCTTGTGGCTGCATTTGCCCGCAAATACGCATCGTGCTGGTCGATATCGCTGCGGACGGAGGCCACGGAATCACCGGAAAAGTCGTCACGTCTGCCATTTCCCGAATAGAGCGGAGCGCCGATGAGGCGGGTCGTGAAGAGACAGTCCGTATATGTGCCGACATTGCCGATATCAAATTCCGAGTCGAAGAGGCGGACGAAGAAGCCGCAGGTGTTCGTATTGTAGCGGTAGCTGCCCGGATCGCCGGCCCCGTAGTAGCCGACCTTGCCGTCAAAATAGGCATCCCAGACCGCAATCAGCTTCGTCTGTGTATAGATGTTCACGGTCTGCCCCGGCAGGTAGATCGTTCCGGTCGCATCGCCCTCGATCCGCCAGCCCTTGAAGGAGTGGGTCAGGAGGTTGTAGCCGTTGTTGGTCTGGGAAACGCGGGTCTCCTTCGTAAGCTCCGGGAGGGTGAGGGCCGAGCCGTAATCCACCGTCTCCTCATAGAAATCCTCGCCGACGGCCGTGAGCCCGTCCTTCACGATGCCGACCTCCTTCGGACACCAGGGCACGTCCTCCCAGTGCTGGTAGGAGGCGTCGTTAATGCCCACCTGCTGCAGAACGCCCAGGTCATAGGAAACCTTGCAAATGGGCTGGAAAATGGCAATGAGCTCCTGGACATTTGTCCAATCGTCCGGGGCCGTACCGAGGTCGCGGACTGTAAGCCACGTATCGTTGGAAAAACGCCGGCCATTAAGCTCCCAGTGGTCGAAGCGGAAGCCCTCCGACGGAACCGCCTGGACACCCTTCGGCAGGCGGAGGTTACCGCTGCTGTTCCGGTTGTAGCCCTGGAGGGTATCGGTCCAGTCCTCGTCCCCCGCCATGAGCCGGCCATAGCCCCGCGTGTTTACGCGTAGGAGGACGCGGGAATACTTGGTTTCCAGATACTCTGCCCGGTAAGTCCTGTCCGCAAAGAGCGGCCCCTCTGGATAGAGATCCGCGTCGCGCGTAAGGAGCACGTTGTTCTCGTCCCTCCAGCCGATGAAGGTGTAATTCCCATAGGAAAGGGCGGTCGCCCCGGCCGGGGTACGTCCCTCCATCACCGACTCATAGACGGTATAATCCTCCCACCACTGATTGTGGATTCGTATTTTCCCGCCGGCAACCGAGGGCACCCGGCTGTTGTAGGAAGCATAGGTCACGGTCTTGGCGGTTGCCTTTCGAAAATGCGCCTGCACGGTAAGGTCCCGGTCCAGCCCGTCGGGCGGGACGAAGTCCGGCGTCTCGCAGATGCAAATGTCGGTTCCAGCCTGGTACCAGCCGATAAATACGCCGTCGTCGGTGGCGGAGGCGTGCATGCCGCGGGCGGAGTCGGAATAGCAGAAATAGACCGTCTGCGTGTTCCCGTATTCGTCGATATATTCGTAGCTCTTTGCGCCTCCCTGAATGGTGTAACCGTAGACGCGCCCGTCATACGGGTCCGCGCCGATATAGCGGTCAAAGGTGATGAAGTGCTCCCCTTCGGGCGCGAAACAGGCGGTAAATGTATGGGCATTTCCCGTGACGTAGGAATCCCCGACCGAATCCCCGACCTTCGGGCGGATGGCGTAGCGGTCGGAATAGCTGGACGGATTCTCGTCCCCCCGGCCAAAATCATAGTAGCCGTCGATGCGCCAGAAACGGAACTCGTAGCCGTTCGAGGCCGAGAGGCGGCCATTTGTCGGAGCCCCAGAGGAGCGCGGCCGGACCGTCCCCGCCGAGAGACCGTCGTTCATGACGGCAAGCGTAACCGACTCACCATAGCTCCGGCTGTTCACATAGGCATAGCCGGCCGCCGGATCACTCACATTAAATTGGAAGGAATACGACATGGCCCGGGCGAGGGGGATCTTGTCTTCCTCGCCATCCTCATTCTCCTCTTCGCTTTCGTCCTCGCGCTTATCGTTTTTCCTATCTTCTTTTCCTTCCTTATCTGCCGAAGCTTCCTTACCTTCGTTGTCTTCTGAATCTATCTTACCTTCGTTGTCTTCCGAATCTATCTTACCTTCGTTGTCTTCTGAATCTATCTTACCTTCGTTATCTTCTGAATCTATCTTACCTTCATTATCTACCGATTCTTCGTTGCCTTCGTTATTTTCTAAATCTTCTTTATCTTCCTTTCCTTCATTATCTTTTGAATCTTCCTTTCCTTCCTTTCCTTCCTTTCCTTCCTTATCTTTTGAATCTTCCTTTTTTTCGTAATCTTCCGAAGCTTCCTTACCCTCCCGGACTTTCTTGCCCTCCTTGTCTCCCTTGTATTCTTCTTTGTCGGAGGTTTTTCCGGCTTCCCCTTCAAAGTCTTCTGTACCTTTATACGTATTTGAGGTATCCTTCGAGTTTTCGGAATCCCCCTCGGCTCCGTCCTCGCTCTGCTTCACGGAAGCCTCGTCCCCCTTCGCTCCTATGCTGTTTTTCCCCCCATTATTATTTCCCTCCTCGGTTCCCTGGCTTTCTTCGTTTTCTTTTCCTTTCTCGCCACCTTCTCCTTCTTTACCCCCTTCTCCTTCCTCTCCACCTTCTCCTTTTTTTCTCTCTTTCTCTTCTTCGCGTTCTTTCCCTTCTTCACCTTCTACGCTTTCTTTTCCTTCTCCATCGGCTTTTCCATTTTTCTCAGACTTTTTTACTTCATTCTTCTTATTATTTATCGATTCTCCATTTCCATCCGCAGCCTCCCCCGGCTCTGAAGCATGAGTTTCTTCTATATTAATAGGCTCCGAACCGGACGGTTCCTCATCCGCATTTGCCAAATCCTCCTCGGGACGCAGGCTCTCGGGGAGGCAGCCGAAGCCCACGAGCCTCGCCTCCGTAAACTCGATGGCGACCTCCTCCACCTTTCCGTAGAAATCGCCCGCCACCGCGCGAAGGTCGCCGGAGTCCGCATTTGCCTCGAACACAATGCCCACAAGAAGCTCGCCGTCGTCCGCCCGGAAGAAGACGAGGTCCCCGGCAAAGGCCCGGTACGGCGAGGTCGCATGGTCCGCGTACAGCCCCCTCTCCGTGAGCTTCCGCTGGCAAATGCCCGCATCCGCATCGCAGGGGAATACATCCGCGCCAATTCCTGCATAGTGCATACAGAAGCTGGCAAATGCCCCGCTCCAGGGTTCGTAGGGCTTCCCGGCAAAGGCACCGTAGCGCGAATAGCCATGAACCTCCCCGTCCTCCGCGACGCTGTAATTCCGCTCGCTCTCCTTGTAGCCAAGCTGTGAGCGGGCCACCCGCACCAGGTACTCCGAAAGCGTTTCATTTGGCAAATGTCCCGGAATCCCGGCCTCCCAGTTGGCCGCCGTCTCCAAATCCGCCGTCGGGTCCGCATAGCAGGCAAGCGTGTGCGTATGCTCCTGCAATTCGCACGCAAGGACATCTTCATAACAGGCCTCCGTATGAATATGTCCTGCATCCTCCTCCAGCTCGTCCTCCTTTGTCTGCTTTTTCTGTGTTTTCTCTTGCAGACCACATACCAGTCGTTTCTTATAACAGGCATCCGTATGGACGTGTTCCTCCAAACCACAGAAGGTATGTTTCTTCTCCGTATATGCCGGCAGTAGGAGCAATCCAACCGTAAGAAAGAGCATGGCAAAAGAGAGCATGCCAACAAAGGCCCCACGAAGGACCCTGCCG
>CADCQU010000382.1 GCA_902803635.1 uncultured Lachnospiraceae bacterium
CATTTGCCGGCTCTGACGGTCGAGCGGTCCCAGACGCTCCTCCAAGAGCCGCATCGTCTCCTCCTGGAAGGTTTGGACGGCCTGCGGGTCAGAGAAATCCGTGGAGAGGGCCTTCTCGACGAGGGGGCCGAGGATGCCGGTGATGGAGAGGGTGAACGTGACAAGAAGAATCACTACCGCGTAGAGCGCGAGCGACCCGATGGACATGAAAAAGCCGATTTTTGCCTGCGTGCACATCCTCCGCTTCCGGGAAAGGAGCGCCAGGAGGATTCCGAGGGCAGCAGGAATAATCGCTCCCCCGATGCAGAGCGTAAGGAGCGATACAATCCCGCAGATCAGGGCCGCAATCGAGAGGCCATTTGGCGAGGGATCATCATACAGGTCCGGTTCCGCATAGAGCGGCCGGCCGAATTGGTCATAGTTCGTATTCATGTCCCTTAGTATACCACATACGAGGGGAAATTGGGATACATGGAAATGAAAAAACGGAGGAAAACATGGAATACAGAATAGAGCATGATTCGATGGGCGAGGTGCGGGTGCCGGCGGAGCGCTTCTACGGGGCGCAGACCGAGCGGAGCCGCCAGAACTTCCGGATTGGCGTGGGGCGCGAAACGATGCCTGAGGAGATTATCCACGCCTTCGGCATTCTCAAATGCGCGGCGGCGAGGGCGAACCACCGCCTTGTGCCCGCGAAGATGACCGCTGCAAAGCTTGTCGTGATTGAGGCCGCCGCCCAGGAGGTCATCGAGGGGCATTTGACGGACGAATTTCCGCTCGTGGTCTGGCAGACGGGCAGCGGTACCCAGTCCAACATGAACGCCAACGAGGTCATCGCGAACCTTGCGAACCGGCTTGCGGGCGAAAGGCTCTGCCACCCGAACGATGACGTCAACATGAGCCAGTCCTCGAACGACACCTTCCCGACCGCGATGCACATCGCGGCGGTGCTTTTGGTGGAAAAGGAGCTTCTCCCGTCGGTCGGACGACTTGTCGACACCTTCCGCCGTCTTGAGGAGGCAAATGCAGGCATCGTCAAATGCGGGCGCACGCATTTACAGGATGCGGTTCCGATTAAATTTTCACAGGAAATCAGCGGCTGGCGCTTCTCGCTGGAGCGGGACATCGAGCTTTTGGAGCGTTCCCTCCCGCCGCTCCGGGAGCTTGCGCTTGGCGGGACGGCGGTCGGTACGGGCCTCAACGCTCCGGAGGGCTTCGACGAGGCCGTCGCGGAGGAAATTTCAAAGCTGTCCGGGACGGCATTTGCCGCCTCCCCGAACAAGTTCCACGCGCTGACCTCGAAGGACGAGCTCGTCTTCGCGCACGGGGCGATGAAGGCCCTCGCGGCGGATCTGATGAAGATTGCGAACGACGTGCGCTGGCTGGCGAGCGGCCCGCGGCTTGGCCTTGGCGAGATTACGATCCCGGCAAATGAACCGGGCTCGTCGATCATGCCGGGCAAGGTGAACCCGACCCAGTGCGAGAAGGCGACGATGGTCGCCGTGCAGGTGCTGGCAAATGACGTCGCGGTGGGGCTTGCGGCCTCGCAGGGGAACTTTGAACTCAATGTCTTCATGCCCGTCCTGGCCTACAATTTCCTCCAGTCCGCGAGGCTCCTTGCGGAGTCGATTGAGTCCTTCCGGATCCACTGCGCGGAGGGTATCACTGCAAATCGTGAGAAAATGAACGAAAACCTTCATCGCTCGCTCATGCTCGTCACCGCCCTCAACCCACACATCGGCTACGAAAAAGCTGCCAAAACCGCGCAGAAGGCATTTGCCGGGAATCTGACGCTGAAGGAGGCCTGCGTTTCGCTCGGGTACCTCACGGCGGAGGCATTTGACAAAGTTTTCCATCCGGAGGAAATGGCGTGAAGAACTTTAAAAGGATATTTTGCATCTTTCTGATAAGCGCGCTTTCCGTGACCGGCTGTGGGAACGGGGCGGAAACGAACGTGAGCATGCCGACGGAGAGCCGGACGGCGGTCTCCGTGCCGGAGACGACTTCTCACGAGGCGGTTACGGCAACACCTACACCTGCGCCGACCCCCACGGAGGATCCGCGGACGGCCGTGCAGCGGGAGGCGGAGGCACTTGCGGAGAGCCTTGGCGTTGCGAAAGAGGAGCTCTGCGGCGAATATGCGCTTTTTTTGCAATACGCCGACTGTGTGCTCCATAACCCAAAGCTGGTGGAACATAGAAAGTATGCCCTGCATTTGTTTCCGATGGTCGCGGATCAGCTTTCGGAGGAGAATAAGGAATTTTTCCTGCGCAAGGTACGGGATCTTAAAATGGAGACGATCAACCAGTGGGAGCTCGGCGGTGAGTTCAATGCTATGGGGGATCTGATCCAGATCAGCGACCACATTTATGGCAAGGATCCTGAGCTTCCCTACACCGTGACCCTTCACGAGCTGACGCATTTTGTCGATGCCTTTATCGACGGAGAGGAAGCAAGCGACGTGTACTTCACCGGTGAGCGCCTAGTTTCCCGCGAGGAGGAGCTTACCGAGGAGGAATGGGCAAATTCCCCGCGCACATACGAGACCTCGTTCATCATGGAAGGCGGGGCAGAGCTTTTTATGAGTAAGTATTTCGCGAAGCATCCGAGCACCTACAGGAATGAACACAGGTTTCTGACAGGGTTTGAGTGGATTTTTGGGAGCAAGGCCCTGGAGGAGCTCTTCTTCAGCAAAGATTCGGATATGCGGTTTGTCGGCTATTTGCGGGACATTGGCTATTCGGACAGCGAGATTGCCCGTGTGACGGATTCCTTCAATTATTATACCTATCGAAAGGGGGAAGTGCCGGAGAATCTGGCCCGCTATGAGGACGTTCTTATTGACCTCTACGAGCATGCCCGGGGGACGGACTGGAGGGAGGACAAGGGTTTTTGCTATATTCTGAGCCTTCTCTATGACGGGTTTTATGAGGGGGCCGAGCTTCGCCATGCGGAGTTGGACGATTTCGCGTTTGGCTACGAAAAAAATTCTGAAATGAAGGAGAACGTGCTGC
>CADCQU010000383.1 GCA_902803635.1 uncultured Lachnospiraceae bacterium
TACAAGGCGGAGGAAGGAGGCGTAGCGGGCTACGCCGACTGACGACAACGCAGTTAGAAACGGATTTAGACAAGCCAAATGTACAAGTTATTTCTTAACGGTTCCTAACTAGCTGTATAGTAAGGAGAAAGCGTGAGCAAGAAGGATGTCATTGAAGAGAGGGCCTGGGAGCTTCTTTCCAAGGTTACAGAGGAACAGGGACTGATTCCCGTGGACGCGGAATACGCGAAGCAGGGCGGAGAGTACAATCTTCTTCTTTATATCGACAAGGAGGGCGGCGTGACCGTCGAGGACTGCGAGAGCGTCAGCCGTGCACTGGACCCGCTGCTCGATGCGGAGGACTTTATCCCGGATGCCTACACGCTTTACGTCAGCTCCCCCGGGCTCGGACGCCCCATCCGCCGTCCCCGTGACTATGTGTTCGCCAAGGGAAAAGAGGTTGAGCTTCGCCTCTTTAAGGCTGTGGACGGGCAGAAGGAGTTTACGGGCGTGCTTTCGGATTTCGATGCGGAGAACGTGACCATTTCCCTGGAAGGGGAGGAACGCAGCTTCCCAAAGAACGGCATTTCGCTCCTTCGGTTGGCATTTGACTTTTAAACCCGGCGCAAGGAGGAGAAGCCAAAGGGGGGAAGAGGCATGTTAATAGTAAGAAATACGGTCGAACATCCCCGGAGACGGGCATTTGTCGGCCGAAGATGGAAAACTTGTAGGAGGTAACTGGAAAAATGAGCGAACTGATGGAGGCGATGGAACTCCTGGAACGCGAGAAGGGCATCAGCCGGCAGGTTCTGGTCGATTCAATCGAGCAGTCCCTCATGCAGGCCTGCAAATCGCATTTCGGGAAGAATGACAACATCAACGTTTTCGTGGATCCGCTGACGGCGGAGATTCACGTGACCGCCGAGAAGGAGGTCGTGGAGACGGAGGCCGACATCGTGGACCCGCAGCTGCAGGTCACGCTGGCGGAGGCGCTGAAGTCAAACCCAAAGGCCGAGGTTGGCGATATCCTGACCAGCGAGATCGATTCCAAGAGCTTCGGGCGCATTGCCACGATGAGCGCGAAGAACATTATCCTCCAGAAGATTCGCGAGGAGGAGCGGAACGTCACCTTTAGCCAGTACGCAGATAAAAGCCATACCGTGGTGACTGGTACAGTTTCCAGATACCAGAATAACAAGAGCTATTTCGTGAACCTCGGCAAGGTGGAGGCCTTGCTCTCAGAGAATGAGCAGATTAAGGGTGAGAAGATTCACGTCGGCGACCGCCTCAAGGTCTACGTCGTGGAGGTGAAGGATACCAAGCGCGGCCCGAAGATCACGGTCTCCCGGACACATCCGGAGCTTGTTCGCAAGCTCTTCGAGGAGGAGGTCACCGAGATTCGCGACGGCATCGTGGAAATCCGCAGCGTCGCCCGCGAGGCGGGATCGCGGACGAAGATGGCCGTGTCCTCCAACAGAGCGGATGTCGATCCGGTGGGCGCGTGCGTCGGTCTGAATGGCAGCCGCGTGAACGCCGTAGTCAACGAGCTCCGCAACGAGAAGATAGACATCATCCAGTGGAGCGAGGATCCCGCAATCCTCATCGAGAATGCGTTAAGCCCCGCCAAGGTGGTTTCCGTCGAGGCGGATCCGGAGGCGAAATCGGCGAAGGTCATCGTACCAGACTACCAGCTCTCCCTCGCCATTGGCAAGGAGGGGCAGAACGCCCGCCTCGCCGCCAAGCTTACAGGGTTCCGCATCGACATCAAGTCCGAAAGCAAGGCCAAGGCGGCCGGGGAATTTGACGAGCTCCTGCAGGAGGAATTCGAGGACGAGACTCTCCCGGACGTTGGTTTAGAGCTGGTTGGCGACGATCCTGTATCGCACCCGGCAGAGGAGATGACAAATGGCCAGGACCTTATCACAGAGCAAGAAACGCCCGCAGCGGACCTGTCTGGGATGCCGGGCAACGAAGGATAAAGACCTTCTCCTCCGCATCGTCCGGACGCCGGAAGGGGAGGTCGTGGTGGATGCCACGGGCAAGAAAAATGGCCGGGGAGCGTACATTTGCCGGGATGAAGCCTGCCTTGCGCGGGTGCTTCGCTCGGGCGCGCTTCGGAAATCCCTGGATACCGAGATTCCTTCCGACATCAGGGAAAAGCTTTTGGAGGCGATTGGAAATGGAGAAGGCTAAGGCTTACGGGTATCTCGGACTGGCCGCACGGGCCAGAAGGGCGGTAAGCGGCGAGTTTCAGACCGAGGCCGCCATCAAAAACGGTTCGGCCAAGGTCGTGATTCTTGCGGAGGATGCCTCCGAGAACACGAAGAAGCATTTCAGGGATATGTGTACATTCCGAAACATCCCCGTCGTCTTTCTGGGGACCCGCGAAGAGCTGGGGCACAACATCGGCAGGGAGTTTCGTTCCTCCGTGGCGGTCACGGATCCGGGACTTGCGGAGGCAATGATAAAAGCATTATAGGAAACGAAAAAATGCTTGCATTTTGCTTCGTTTCCTTGCGCCGGACGCACGCCGCGAATCTGTGCGTCCGTGTGCATTCGTTTAACATAAGGGTATCTATTTATGAGCTTCCTCTCGCGCTGCGAGCGGACGGGTAGAGGAAATTTCTACCGGGGCAGGAGATTTTGAGTTTCCGAAGGAGATTAGGATGGCAATAATCAAGGTTCATGAGCTTGCGAAAGAACTCGGTGTGGAAAGGAAAACACTGATCAGCTATCTGAAGGAGAAGGGTTACACGAGTATTACGGCCGTTTCAAGCGCACCGGAAAAGGAGCTTGACAATATCCGTGCGCGTTTTGGTGGTGGTAATGCCGCTCCACAGGAAGAGCCGAAAAAGGTGGAGGAAACCGATGCCAACGTGAAGCCGCTGGCTCCGGAGACGGAGGCTCCGCGCAAAAAGGGAGGATTCCGTAAGTTCCGCAAGCCAAATGCGACGGAAGCTTCTTCGGAGCAGACGGAGGCGACGACTACGGAAGCGGCAAATGCTCCAGCTGCAGTGCAGGAGCCTGCATCCTCCGCTCCGGAGGAGAAACCGGCGGCACCTTCCGTGGAGGGGAAGGCACCGACGGAAATGTCGGCTGAGCCGGCTAATCCTGCCCCCGTGCAGACGGATGCGAAACAGGAGGCTCCCGTGAAGGCACCGGAGAAGACTGGCAAGCCGGATAAATCCGAGAAGACGGAGAAAAATGGGAAGCCGGCGGGCAAGAAGTCGGATGCCCCGAAGGAGAAGGATTCCTCCCGGGAGAGGAAGAATGACGGCGAGCAGAAGTCTGCGGGGAGCCATGGGAAGGGCGATCAGAAGTCGTCCGCGCAAAAGTCGCAGGGCGAGCAGCAGAAGTCGAACGCTGCGGATGCGAAATCCGAGGCGAAGCCGGCAGCTCCGGCGACGCCGCCGCGCCCGCAGATTGGCGTTCCCATCCGCCGGTACGATACCCTTTCATCGGATGCCTATGTGCAGGCGGCGGCCCAGCGCAATGCGGCGGCCCGCGGCGGCAATGTGGACCGCGGCCAACGCACAGGCGGACGTTCCGGCCAGGCAAATGGCGGCGGCCGCGGCAGTTTTGGCCAGGGCCAGCAGCGTTCGGGACGTCCCGGCGACCGCGGAGGTTCCTTCGGGCAGCGCGGCGGCCAGGGCGGTCAGGGCGGCCAGCGCGGTTCCTATGGACAGGGCGGCCAGGGCGGTCAGGGTGGACGCGGAGGTCAGGGTAGAACGGGCTTCAACCAGGGCCAGGGTTCCAGCCAGGGCCGGCAGGGCTTTTCCGGCGGAAATGGCCCGGCGCGAGGAGGTCGTCCGATGGGCGGCGGCCGTCCGGGCGACGGTGACGGAGCTCTTGCCCACAAGACCAGCCGTGACTACCAGGGCGGGAAGAATTACGACAAGAACCGCGAGGAGCGCCGCGAGAACGGGCGCCGTGGGGATCTTGAGAATCGCCAGGGCCAGGGCCATCGCCAGTTTAATTTCGTTCCGAAGGCCCTGCAGCAGAAGGGACATAGCCAGGGTTCGGCGGCTGAGAAGGAAGTGGTCACCGAGATCCGCCTTCCGGAGCGCATTACGGTTCGCGACCTTGCCGAGAAGATGAAGATTCCGGCTCCGCAGATCGTGAAGGAGCTTTTCATGAAGGGGCTCATGGTCACCGTGAACCATGAAATCCCGTTCGAGCAGGCGCAGGAGATCGCGCTTGCCCACGATATTATCGCCGAGCCGGAGGAGAAGGAGGATGTCATTGGGGCACTCCTTGCCGAGGACGAAGAGGACGAGAAGGACATGGTTCCGCGTCCGCCGGTCGTCTGTGTCATGGGCCACGTCGACCACGGCAAGACCTCGCTGCTCGACGCAATCCGCAACACGCACGTTACAGATAAGGAAGCCGGCGGTATTACCCAGCATATCGGTGCCTACATGGTCTCGATCAACGGGCAGAAGATCACCTTCCTTGATACGCCGGGTCACGAGGCCTTCACGGCGATGCGTATGCGCGGCGCGAACTCCACGGATATCGCGGTGCTCGTGGTGGCGGCGGACGATGGCGTTATGCCGCAGACCGTCGAGGCCATCAACCACGCGAAGGCGGCAAATGTCACCGTCATTGTGGCGGTCAATAAGATTGATAAACCCGGTGCAAATGTTGACCGTGTGTATCAGGAGCTTTCCGAGTACGGGCTCCTGGCGGAGGAATGGGGTGGAGACACCGTCTTCTGCAAGGTTTCCGCGAAGACCCACGAGGGTATTGACAACCTCCTGGAAATGATCCTTCTCTCCGCGGAAATGGCAGAGCTGAAGGCGAATCCGAACCGCAATGCCCGCGGCCTTGTGCTGGAGGCGAAGCTTGACAAGGGCCGCGGCCCGGTGGCCACGATTCTCGTCCAGAAGGGTACCTTGAAGCAGGGCGATTACATCGCCTGCGGTTCGGCCTACGGCCGCGTCCGCGCGATGAACGACGAGAAGGGAAAGCGCCTCAGCAAGGCGACACCCTCCATGCCGGCAGAGGTCATCGGCCTCTCGGCCGTGCCGCACGCCGGAGAAGTCCTTATGGCCTTCGACAGTGACAAGGAGTCCAAGGCATTTGCCGCGGCCTTTGTCTCCGAGGAGAAGAAGAACAAGATCGAGGAGACCAAGACACAAATGTCCCTCGAGCAGCTCTACGAGCAGATTAAGGAAGGAAACCTCAAGGAACTTCCCATCGTCGTCAAGGCCGACGTGCAGGGTTCCGTCGAGGCTCTTCGCCAGAACCTTACGAAGCTCTCGAACGACGAGGTGGTGGTCAAGGTCATCCACGGTGGCGTCGGCGCGATCAGCGAGTCCGACATCGCCCTGGCTGCGGCCTCCAACGCCATTGTTATCGGCTTTAATGTCCGTCCGGATACTACCGCGAAGGCGATGGCCGAGGCTCAGAAGGTGGATGTCCATACCTACAGCGTTATCTACGAGGCCATCGGCGACGTGGAGCGGGCCCTAAAGGGCATGCGTGCGGCGGTCTACGAGGAGAAGATCCTTGGCCATGCCGAGATCCGCATGATCTTCCGCTCTTCGAGTACCGGAAATATCGCCGGTTCCTATGTCAAGGACGGCGTGATCCAGAGGGGCTGCAAGGTTCGCGTGTTCCGTGGAGAGGAGAAGCTCTACGAAGGGCAGCTGGCCTCCCTCAAGCGTTTCAAGGACGATGTCAAGGAGGTCCGCGAGGGCTTCGAGTGCGGCCTTGTGTTTGATGGCTTCGGCGATTTCGAGGTCGAGGACCGCGTGGAAGCCTACACCATGGTGCAGGTGGAGCAGGATTAAAGAGAGAGTTTGATAAAGTGCTATTCAGGAGGCCCTCACATCTGCTGTGACAAGTGAGAACGGAAATCTCTGTTTTCCGGTGTCGAGCTTATGTAGAGCGGGGAATCGGCGAGAGGTTTAAATAGCTACAAAGTTGCCCCGGGGACAGAGCTTCTGTCCTCGGGGCGGTTGAGATTAAAAGAGGAATGTTATATGAGAAAGAATAGCCCGAAAAACAGGCGGGTCTCGGAGGAGGTCGCCCATGAGCTTTCAAGAATTATCCGCGAGCTCAAGGATCCCCGCATCGCCCCGCTGACCTCGGTGGTCGAGGCAATTGTCGCCCCGGATCTCAAGACCTGTAAGGTTTATATCAGCGTGTACGGGGATGAGCAGTCCCAGAAGGACACGATGGTGGGCCTTCGCAGCGCGGAGGGCTTCATCCGCCGGGAACTTGCACATACTTTGAATCTTCGGAACACCCCTGAACTGAACTTTGTGTTTGATGGCTCCATCGAGCGTGGCGTTGCCATGTCGAAGAGGATCGACGAGGTGCTCGCCGCTGACCGTGCCGCCCGTGGGGAGGATGAAGAACTATGATTCAAAAACTCGATGATTTGATGACGGAAAATATCCACACCGTCGCGATCGCGGGCCACGTCCGTCCGGACGGGGACTGCTACGGCTCGACGACCGCAACGTGGCAGTATTTGTCAAAATACTATCCAGATCGCACAGTGACGCTGTATCTGGAGCGCTGTCCCGATGAGTTCCGCTTTTTAAAGGGCATGGAATCGGTGAAATATGTACTGGAGGATGAGACTCCGGTGGATCTTTTCATCACCTGCGACGTCAGCACACAGGATCGCATCGGCGTGGCCGGGCCGCTCTTTGTGACCGCGAAGCACCGTGTCTGCTTCGACCATCATCTGAGCAACACGATGACAGCGGACGAGAATTATGTCTTCCCGGAAGCGAGTTCCTGCGCGGAGGTTATGTTCGGCTTCATCCCCTACGAGCGGATGGACGTGGATATCGCCAGCAGCATCTATACCGGCATCATCCATGACACGGGCGTCTTCCAGCAGAACAATACGCTTCCGAAAACGCACCGGATTGCCGCAAAGCTCCTCGAAAAAGGGGTTCCGGCACCCCGGATTGTCGAGGAAACCTTCAATGCCCGCATGTATCGGCAGGTGCAGATCATGGGCGTTGCCTTTTGCCGCAGTCAAATGTTTTTTGACGGCCAGGCGGTTGGTAGCTACATCACGCAGGAGGATTATAGGCGCTTTGCATGCACTACGGCGGACACGCAGTCCATCGTCGCGGAGCTTCGGAAGACTACCGATGTCGAAATTGCATTTTTCGTCTACGAGGCCGAGCCCGGATACTTCCGCGTATCCCTTCGGAGCAAGACATTTGCCAATGTCTCCGAACTGGCGGCCACCTTCGGGGGCGGAGGGCA
>CADCQU010000384.1 GCA_902803635.1 uncultured Lachnospiraceae bacterium
ACGTTCACTCCGACAGAAACGTCCACTGGACGTTTCTGCTGGATACTAAGGTATGGACGTTTTTCTGCATGCTAAGGCAACCGAAGGATTCCGTAAGGTTCCTGAAAAGAAACAAAAAAGAATGAACGCTTCAATAATCCGGGGGAGGTAAAACTCCCCCGTTTTTATTCACAGAGCCACGTAAGGAAGCTAGCTACCTTTGGAAGCACGCGGCTCGCGAGGGGGGAGAGGGTCGGCGTTCGCCTTTCTCTACCCTAATGGGCGCAAATGAATAACCAAAGTCCCCGTAAAAATGACGATAAAACGCGAAAAATCAGGACTGTTTTTCACAGGAAAGACGAAATTAAAAACAATTTGAGACGTAAACAGATTCTCTGGTGACAAAAAGAAAGCTTTGGGCTATAATAGTGGGCAATTCGTTACAGTCCAGTGTGAGGGGTTGCCTGGACGCTAAATCTTCATGCGCAATTTACATATCACAAGAACTATAATGCTGGAGCGCATTTGATATCCCTGCATCCAATCGCCTCCGGCGATGGGGATTCTAAAGTAACAGTTCATTACAGAGCCAAAAACTATAGGAGTAAAATGCGTGATTATCGATTTTCATTCGCATATACTCCCGGGCATTGACGACGGGAGTCCGGACATTTCCTGCACAGAGGAGCTTCTCCGCGAGGAAATGCGACAGGGCGTCGGCTGTATTTGCGCAACGCCACATTTTTACGCGAGTCATGTCAGTGTACATGACTTTTTAGTGCGCCGTGAGGAGGCATTTGTCAGGACACGGCATATGTGCGCCGCGAAGGGTTTGGCGGTTCCGATTCTCTGCGGGGCCGAGGTCTACTATTTCCCCGGCATGGGCGAGGCCGACAAATTACCGGAGCTTACGCTTGCGGGGTCAGACGTTCTGCTCCTCGAAATGCCATTTGCCCAGTGGACGGACGCGATGGTGCAGGAAATCAGGAAAATCCTGTACCGGCAGCATTTGACGGTCGTGCTTGCGCACCTCGAACGGTATTTCCCATTCCAGAAGAAGAAGGGGCCGTGGGAGGAAATCCTGGACCTTCCCGTGATCGTCCAGCTTAACGCCGGCTGTGTCTTTGAACGCAAAAAATACAAATTCGCGCTGAAAATGCTCGCCTCCGACCTGCCGGTGGTGCTCGGCTCCGACTGCCACAACATGGACGGCCGCAAGCCGAACCTGGAGGAGGGGCGGGCGCTCCTTGCAAAGAAAGCCGGCTGGGAAGCCATCGACGCCGCCGACACCGAGGCGGCGAGGCTTCTTGCCAGGATTCCGAAGCTTCCATAAACTAAATTTTTGCTCCTCTTGCCTCCCCCTCCAGGGGAGGTGTCACGGCAAAGCCGTGACGGAGAGGGGGCACCTAAAGGAGAGTTAGCTGTAAATACATTCACTCCAGTGATAAAGGAGCCATTCTAAATCAACTATAAAAAATGAAAGGATCACGGTATGTCCCGAAAGAATTCGAAGAAGTCGGATGAGAGAGAATTCCATCTGCCGAGAATAGTGGCCTTTGCACTCATTCTCTGCTGTGTCGGCGCCGTCTTTGCCGCCGTCTATATCATCGCGGGAAAGCTGGACCAGAAGATTAGCAAAAGCGGCATCGCCGCGGACAGCTTCCACCCTGTGTCCGAGGAAAAGGGCTACGCCCGCGGCAGCGTCAAGCTGAAAAATAAGGTTTACGACTACTACCACAGCTTTGAAAACTACCTCATCATGGGTACCGACGAGCGTGACAAGGACGTCGAGCAGTCGGGAAATGGCATGGCCGACTACCTGCTGCTCCTTTCCATTGACCGTTCCGCCGACACCTACTCGCTTCTTGAAATCGACCGCGACACCATCGGAACCGTCAACCTCATCGGGGACAACGGCAAGGGTGAGGCGACGGCCATCCAGCAGATTTGTATGGCCCACGGCTACGGCAGCACGGCGGACATGGGCTGCTCAAATATGGTACGTGCCGTCTCAAAGATTCTCGGCGACTTGCCCATCATGGGTTATTATTCCGTGGGCATGACCGACATCCCGAAGCTCAACCACGCCATCGGCGGCGTGACGGTCACCCTGACCGAGGACTTCACCAAGCAGGATCCGGCCATGAAGAAGGGCGCAACCCTGAAGCTCAGCGACGATCAGGCCGCCATTTACCTTCGCTCCCGTATGGGCGTCGGCGAGGGGACCAATGAAGAGCGTATGGCCCGCCAGCACACCTATCTGGAAAACTTCCTCAACCAGAGCGTGGATAAGATCAAGGCCCGCCCGAAATATTTCGAGGAGCTTCTTGATGAGACAAATGAATTTGCCGTTTCTAACCTGACAAATTCGCAGCTCTCCCGCATCGCCAAGGCCCTCACCGAGAACGAGCGCAAGGGCATTTTCAAATTCGATGGGAAGCACAAGAAGGGGACGGTTCTGAGTGACGGCCAGCTGCACATGGAATTCTACCCGAGCGCGGCCTCCATCAAGGACGTTCTCACGGAAATGCTCGAACTCGTGCCGCACGAGACGGAAACGAAAAAGAACACGGATAGCCAGAGTACGGATAACAAGAAAGACGACAAGAGCACGGACAGCAAGGCAGGCGAAAGCGTGCAAGAGGATAGTGGGGCAGACGATCAATCTACTGAAAACTCCACCGAAACGAGCATTCCGGCAGACGACCAATCGACGGTGAACTCGACCGAAACGAGCACCCCGGCAGACGACCAATCGACCGAAACGAGCGCCCCGACAGACGACCAATCGACCGAAACCTCGACCGAAACGAGCGCCCCGGCAGACGACCAATCGACTGAAACCTCGACCGAAACGAGCGCCCCGGCAGACGATCAATCCGACGAGAGCGCGGCGGAGGGTGGAAAGCACCAGGGGAGCGAAAGCACGGATGCTGCGAAGGCCAGCGTAAAGCTGGGGGAAACCACCTTCGAATATCCGGATACTTTCTCGACCTACCTGCTCATCGGCACGGGAGGCACGGGAAATGATGACCCGTACAACTTCCAGAACGACATGGCTGATTACCTCCTTCTCCTTATCGAAGACAAGGCCACGAATACGTATTCCCTGCTCACGCTGGATCCCGATACCATCTCCGCCGTGCAGTCGTTGGATGCGAACAACCAGGAGGCGGGCAGCGCCAATACGCAGATCTGTCTTGCGCATTCCTTCGGGAGCACGAAGGAGGCCGGCTGCGAAAATCAGGTGAAGGCCGTCTCCGACCTGCTTGGAGGCCTTCCCATCGACGGCTACTATGCGTTTAGCCTCAATGACGTCGAGAAGCTGAACCAAGCCATCGGCGGCGTGGAGGTCACGCTCACAGAGGACTTCTCAGGCTTCGACCCGAAGATGCAGAAGGGCGCGACCCTGACGCTAAACGACATTCAGGCAAAGTTCTTCCTGAAGACACGGATGGGTGTCGGCAACAGCACGGCCGCCGAGCGCAGGGCCCGCCAGGACGCTTACCTGCAAGGCTTCCTTGCCGGCGGTGCCGAAAAGGTCATCGACCGTCCGACCTACTATCAGGAGGTTCTCGACGGGACAAATAGCTTCGCCACGACGAATTTGTCAAATGCGCAGCTCGACGAGCTCGCGGGGACGCTTGCCGAGGGCACCTCGGAGGGGAGCTACACCTTCGAAGGGGAGTCCAAGGACGGCAAATACCTGAGCGACCGGATCAAGCACACAGAATTCTACCCGGACGAGGACTCCATACGCGAGACCCTCACGGAAATCCTCGGCCTCACGCCAGCTGTCTGAGAGCATACCTTCTTGCCTCCCCTAAAGGGGGAGCAAGTGGTTACAGTTCAGGTGACCTCTCGAAAAAGATTGCTTTGCTTTGTGAATGCTTTGTCATCCTGAGCGAGACAGAAAAACGTTTACTCCGACAGAAACGTCCACTGGACGTTTCTGCTGGATACTAAGGTATGGACGTTTTTCTGCATGCTGAGGCAACCGAAGGATCCTGTAAGGTTTTTCGCTCGGTTGACGGGATTCTTCGTCGCTTCGCTCCTCAGAATGGCAGAAAAGAACGGCCACCTCAATGGTAACGCCAAGCGTGACGGAGAGGGGACATTTGCCACAAATTGTATTGACTATGAGGGAATTTTGGGGGAAGTATGTCTCAAAAGGAACAAAATAAGAATCAAAATATGAAGAAGAGGAAACGCCTGCACATCCGGCACTGGCACATTTTTTCCATACTGCTTTTCATTTACGACGTCATAGCCATTCACGCCGCGTATTTCCTCGCACTCTGGTCACGCTTCGACTTCATCTACTCGAACATTCCGGGGACTTTTTTGACGGCCTATTTTCACACGATCACGCTCTCCGCTGTGGTTGCCGTCGTCATTTTCTGGGCGCTGAGCCTCTACCGGAACATCTGGCGCTTCGCAAGCGTGCCGGAGCTTGAACGCTCGCTCCTGGCCTCGTTCCTCGCCGCCGCATTCCACTGCGTCCTCGTCTCGACCCTCTATGACCGGATGCCCTACACCTACTACATCTGGGGCTCCCTTCTCTTCATCATCCTGGTCGTCGGCATCCGCTTCTCCTACCGGATAGCCCTCTATATCCGTCCGCCGCGCGCGGAGGATGCCGGGGCACCCACGCCGGTCATGCTGATTGGTGCCGGGAGTGCGGGCATGATGCTCCTCCGCGATCTTCGTCGGTCGAAGGAGACAAATGACAAGGTGGTCTGCGTCATCGACGATAACCCCAACAAATGGGGCCGCCTCATTGAGGGCGTCCGCATTGTCGGCGGTCGTGAGACGATTCTGGAAAATGTTGACAAATACCACCCGAAGAAAATTTACATGGCCATCCCGAGTGCCACGGCCGCACAGAAGCGCGATATCCTGAATATTTGCAGCACAACCGACTGCGAACTCAAGGTGCTCCCCGGCATGTACCAGTTCATCCTCGGCGAGATTTCCGTCAGCAAGATGAAAAATGTCTCGGTGGAGGATCTTCTGGGCCGCGAGCCCATCGAGCCGGATATGCGGGAGGTCTTTTCCTTCATCAATGGGAAGACCGTCCTCGTCACCGGCGGCGGCGGCTCCATCGGCAGCGAGCTCTGCCGCCAGATTGCCGGCCACAGCCCCAAGTGCCTCATCATTTTCGACATCTACGAGAACAATGCCTACGCGATCCAGCTCGAACTCCAGGAAAAATATCCGGACCTCAAGCTGGTCACACTGATTGGCTCCGTCCGCGACAGCCGCCGCATTTTCCAGGTCTTCAAGGACTATCGCCCGGAGATCGTCTATCACGCGGCCGCACACAAGCACGTTCCTCTCATGGAGGACAGCCCCTGCGAGGCCATCAAGAACAACGCCATCGGCACATACAAGACCGCCTATGCGGCCATGGTCCACGGCTGTCAGCGCTTCGTCCTCATTTCCACGGACAAGGCCGTCAACCCGACCAACATCATGGGCGCAAGTAAGCGGCTCTGCGAGATGATCATCCAGGCCTTTGACGCGAAGATCAAGGCGGGGAAGGCGGACACCATCCCCCAGCTCTTCACCCATGAAGGCTACGAAAATGCCGACAAGGACGGGACGGGGCGTGTCTTCCGCAACATTAAGACGGAATTCGTCGCGGTCCGCTTCGGAAACGTCCTCGGTTCCAATGGGTCGGTCATCCCCATTTTCAAGAAGCAGATTGAGAAGGGCGGACCCGTCACCGTGACCCACCCGGACATCATCCGCTACTTTATGACCATCCCCGAGGCCGTCTCGCTCGTCATGCTGGCCGGCACCTACGCCCACGGCGGCGAGATTTTCGTCCTCGACATGGGCTCGCCCGTCAAGATCGACACGCTCGCCCGCAACCTCATCCGCCTCTCCGGCTACAAGCCCGACGTGGACATCAAGATTGAGTACACCGGCCTTCGCCCCGGCGAAAAGCTCTACGAGGAGAAGCTCATGGCCGAGGAAGGCCTTGAAAAGACCGACAACGACCTCATCCACATCGGCAAGCCCTTAAAGTTCGACATCGAGGTCTTCCTCACCCAGCTCGACGGCCTCATGGCATCTGCCTACAGCAACAAGGAAGACATCATTCCCAGGGTGGAGGGAATCGTCAGTACGTATCACCCGGCGAAACAGTAAAGTAGTTACTACTAAGGTGCCCCCATTGAAAAAGGCTGTATTGCTTCTTGAAGGGCCTGTCATCCTGAGCGAAGCGAAGGATCCCGTAAGT
>CADCQU010000385.1 GCA_902803635.1 uncultured Lachnospiraceae bacterium
ATAGAAAGAGAGGCATACCATGGAAGCGAATGAGAGGAAGGAGACGCCGGTCTCCAGGAACTTTATCGAGGACATTATTGACCGGGACCTTGCGGAGGGCAAGTATGAGAAGATTTGCACCCGGTTCCCGCCGGAACCGAACGGCTATCTCCACATCGGTCACGCCAAATCGATTCTTTTGAACTATGGCCTGGCGCAGGAGTACGGCGGGCAGTTCAACCTTCGCTTCGACGACACCAACCCGACCAAGGAGAAGACGGAATTTGTCGAATCCATCAAGGCGGATGTCGACTGGCTCGGGGCGGACTACGGCGAGCATTTGTATTTTGCCTCAGATTATTTTGAGATTATGTACGAGAAGGCAGTGCTATTAATTAAGAAGGGACTCGCCTTCGTCTGTGACCTCTCGGCGGAGGAAATCCGCGCCTACCGCGGCACGCTGAAGGAGCCGGGCAAGAACAGCCCGTACCGCGACCGGAGCGTTGAGGAGAACCTTCGGCTCTTTACGGAAATGCGCGAGGGCAAATACGAGGACGGGGCGAAGGTGCTCCGCGCGAAGATCGACATGTCCTCGCCTAACATCAACATGCGCGACCCGGTCATTTACCGCATCGCGCGGCTTAGCCACCACAACACGGGCGACGCCTGGTGCATTTATCCGATGTACGATTTCGCGCACCCCATCGAGGACGCGGTCGAGGGCGTCACGCACTCCATTTGCACGCTGGAATTTGAGGATCACCGCCCGCTCTACGACTGGGTGGTGCAGCACACCGACTGGGAGCATCCGCCCAAGCAGATCGAGTTTGCCAAGATGTATTTGACAAATGTCGTCACCGGCAAGCGTTATATTAAGAAGCTTGTGGAAAATGGCACCGTGGACGGTTGGGACGATCCGCGGCTTGTGACCATCGCGGCCCTCCGCCGCAGGGGCTTTACGCCCTCGTCGATCCGCAAATTTGTGGAGCTCGTGGGGGTCTCGAAGGCGGACTCCTCGGTCGATTACGCGATGCTGGAGTACTGCATCCGCGAGGATCTGAAAATGAAGGCTCCGCGCATGATGGCTGTGCTCGACCCGATTAAGCTGGTGATTGACAACTATCCCGAGGGCGAGACGGAGCTCCTCGATGCGGACAACAACCTGGAGAACCCGGAGCTTGGGAAGCGGAAGGTTCCGTTTGGCCGTGAGCTCTATATCGAGCGCGATGACTTCATGGAAGTGCCAGTACCGAAATACAAGAGACTGTATATTGGAAATGAAGTGCGGCTCATGCACGCCTATTTCGTGACGGCTGTCTCCTGCGAGAAGGACGCGGACGGGCGCGTGACGACGGTGCACTGCACCTACGATCCGGAGACGAAGGCCGGGAGCGGCTTTACGGCCCGCAAGGTAAAGGGCACGATTCACTGGGTGCCGGCGGCGGAGGCGAAGGAATATACGGTTCGTCTCTATGAAAACCTTGTCGATGAGGAAAAAGGCGTGTATAATCCCGAGGATGGCTCGGTCAATGTGAACCCGAATTCGCTGACCGTCGTCCGCGCGATGTGCGAGCCCGCCCTCGCCGAGGCGAAGGCTTTTGACAGCTTCCAGTTTGTGCGGAGCGGCTACTACTGCGCGGACTGCCACGATTCGAAGGACGGCGAGCCGGTCTTCAACCGGATTGTTTCGATGAAGAGCTCGTTTAAGCTGCCGAAATAAGGAGTAGAAATGACAGAGTATAGTCAAGAAGTATTGGAGTATTTTCTGGAGCACCAGGACCAGCTCTTTGACGAGCCGGTGGCGGAGACCATCGAGGAGGCGGAGGAGTTCCTGAGTGACTGCATGGCGGTGGTGCTTGGTTCCCTGGACGAGGTAAGGGAGTACCTCGACGGGGAGGGCATGGACGTTGCGGACATGAGCGACGAGGAGCTGGCGGATGCGGCGGAGGTCTTTGCGCTGCCAGACGGGAATTACCTGGTCGTGGAAGGGTGAGGCTTTACTGCGGCGGCCTCTCTCCGTCACACTTGGCTCCCCCCTTAGGGGGAGCTGTCGGCGAAGCCGACTGAGAGGAGTCGCCGTGCCACCTCCCCCTGGAGGGGAAGGCAAGAGGAGTTGAGATATTAATACGGCATATCTCTCTCAAGGGGAGCTTAGGAAGATGTAGACTTGAAGGGAAGCCTGCATTTGCCTGCACAAAGAATAGGGAGTATAGAAAGTAAAAGGAGGAGGCATTTGCCGGAAATATATGGCGAAATTCAAGGAAGAAGAACATGCCTATTATTACGGGAAAAACAGTGAAAGGTTTTTGAGGGACATAAAGGTAGCGGAGAAGGAGAAGAAGCGGGAGGAACGCCAGAAGAAGACGCAGCGGATTCCGATTGATGTCTACGACGTTCTGGAGGAGATAAAGGGATATTTTCTCTATCCGGGCTTTTTGCTCTTTTTCGAGATCGCACTGCGGCTGATGAGCGGGAACGGGTGGTTTTCGCATTTTGGGTACGTCTTCGGCTTTGCGATTTTCGGCGGGCTTTTGCTTACGGGCCTTACCGCCTGGATCCCGCGAAAGAAGCGCCGCATCGTGAACATGGTCATTTTGACGCTGATTGCCGTGTACTTTGCCATCGAGTGCGTCCTGCACAGTGTTTACATGAACTACTGGGCACCGACGAACCTCTTCTCCGGCGGCGGGGACGTGGCTGACAAATACCGCGACCAGCTTGTACGGAGCATCCTGCTCGGCATCCCCAAGGCGGCCGTGTTCATCGTCCCGCCGATCGTCTACTTCCACATGGCGAAGACGCGGGCGAAGCGGAAGCCGTACCCGCCGCTTGCGGCTGTCATTTGCGCCCTCATCGGGCTGGCGGGGACCTTTGTCATGGCAAATGTCGCGGCAAATGGCAACCAGCGGGGGACGTACACGGCGAATTTCAACTATACGCGGGCGACGGATACGTTCGGGCTTCTGGCCTCGACGCGCATCAGCCTCCGGAATTCCATTTTCGGGAACCCGTGGAACGATTTCCATGTGGAAGATAAGAAGGAGATACTGCCGACGCCTACGCCGACACCCACGCCGGCCGCAGTGACGGGCACGCCGGCTCCGACACCCTTCCCGGTGCCGGAGGGACGGAACGAGATGGACATCGACTTCGACAATGTCTGGGGCAACGAGGCCGTCCAGAACCTCACGGCCTACATCAAGACCCTGACGCCGACCTCGAAGAATGCCTATACGGGGCTTTTTGAGGGGAAGAATCTCATTATGATCGCGGCCGAGTCCTTCACGGGGTGCTTCATGACCCCGGAGCTGACACCGACCCTCTGGCGGCTGACGCACAACGGCATTTACTTCAGTGACTACTACCAGGTCGAGTGGGGCGGCAGTACGACGACCGGCGAGGCCTCGATCCTCGTGGGCATCGCGCCGCAGTGGGGCGACGAGGCCATGATCTTCACGGCCAACAACAACAACTATTTCACGATGGGCAACCAGCTCCAGCGCCTCGGCTACAGCAGCATCGCCTTCCACAACGGGTCGAGCACCTACTACCAGCGGAACCTCACGCATTTGAACATGGGGTATAACCAGTGGGTGGCAAATGATACCGGGATTGCCGATCTCTGCGGCAGGGGCTGGGTGCAGGATTACCAAATGTTCGAGAACACGATCCCGCTTTACATCGATCACTCACCGTTCAGCGTGTACTACATGACGATCAGCGGGCACGCGCCCTATAATACGACGGAAAATTACAACGTGCAGAACCATTATGACCGCGTGAACGCGATCGTCGGGGATGAGTACGAGGAGGTTACGAAGTATTATCTCTGCTACCAGATGGAGCTGGAGGACGCGCTGACGCTCCTTGTGCAGAAGCTGGAGGAGGCGGGCATCGCCGACGACACGGTGATCATGCTGGTGGGCGACCACTACCCGTACGGTCTTGGAACCGGCGAGGCCTGGGGGAACGATAAGAACTACATCCTGGACCTTCTGAAGGGCGAGATGACGCCGGACTGGAACCGGGACAAGAACAACCTGATCATCTGGTCGGGGTGCCTCGAACACGACAAGAAGGACTACGCCTGCGAGGTCTCCACGCCGACGTTCAACCTGGACATTTTGCCGACGCTCTCGAACCTCTTCGGGGTGGAGTACGACTCGCGGCTTCTGCCGGGACGGGACGTCTTCTCCGAGGCCATGCCGCTCGTCTACTGGGGCTGCCGGGACTGGATTACCGAGAAGGGACGGTATCTGGCGATCAGCGACACGTATATCCCAAATGAAGGCGAGGAGTGGGATGAGGAATATTTCCGTGGCATTTGCCGTATCGTGGAGAACCGGCTCCTCCTTTCCCGCGTCGTGGTCGAGACAAATTATTACCAGCTGCTCTTTGGGCCCGACACGGTGACGCTGGCCGGAGACATCCTGTACCCCGAGGGCGGCCAGACTGCGG
>CADCQU010000386.1 GCA_902803635.1 uncultured Lachnospiraceae bacterium
CATTTATTCGATGCGCCAGGCAATCGAGGAAGGCTTCATTCTGGATGTCCTTCAGCATTACATGACGTATAAGACCTGCTACCAGATTGCGAAGAACATTCCCGATAATCCGGAGGTTCCACAGTCGAAGGCAATGAAGATGATTAAAAAGTACGAAGAGCTTCATCCGTACAACATTCAGCAGAAGTCGGCGATTATCGTGGAGACCTTCCGGGGAATCACGAAGAACAAGATTAAGGGCAAGGGAAAAATGATGGTGGTTACCTCGTCTCGCCTTGCCGCCGTTCGGTATTACCATGAGATTAAGCGGTATCTTGAGGCAAATGGCTGTCACAATATTGAAATTCTGGCTGCATTTTCCGGCTCGATCAAAGACCCGGATGACCCTTCCGAGAAGGAGTGGACGGAGAGCAATATAAATGTGGACAGCAAGGGCCGTTCGGTCAGCGAGTCCCAGACGAAGCAGGTCTTCCATGACGAGGGAAATATCCTGATTGTCGCCGAGAAATACCAGACCGGCTTTGATGAACCGCTGCTGCATACGATGATTGTAGACAAGAAGCTCCGCGGGGTGAAGGCCGTGCAGACCTTGTCCCGGCTGAACCGGACGCATCCGGACAAGAGGGACACGCTGATCATTGACTTTGTGAACACGAAGGATGATATCTTAAATGCGTTCCAGCCGTTCTACCAGGAGACGTTTCTTGCCGAAGAAATCAATACGGATCTGATCTATAAGACGCAGAAAATGCTCCGCGAATTCCATGTGTACGATGACGACGACATTAAGAAGGTCACCGCGATCTATTTTGATGAAAATAAGCGGAAGGCAAATAAGACGCAGGCCGCGATTACAAATGCCTTGCTTCCGGTGCAGAAGAAATATAACGGCCTGAACCAGGAACAGCGGTACCAGTTCCGTAAGACCTGCCGTACATTTGTCAAATGGTATAGCTACATTTCTCAGATCACCCGGATGTTCGATAAGGATTTGCATGACGAATATATTTTCTGTTCGTATTTGGCAAAAATCGTACCGCCTGACCCGTCGATTCCATTTGACTTGGGAAACAAGGTCAAGCTCGAATACTATAGCCTTGAAAAGACATTTGAAGGCTCCATTTTGATGGAGAAGGATATGGCGGGCGAGTACGGGGCCGCGAAGATGAAGAAGCAGGTGAAAATGGCGGAAACTTTAAGTCCGCTGGAGCAGGTGATCCAGAAGATCAATGAGCAGTTCGCCGGCGATTTCACGGAAGGCGACAGGGTCGTGCTCGCGACTCTTCACGAGAAGCTGAAGGATAACAAGAAGCTGCAGAAATCCGCGCAGACGGACGGTCGGCAGATCTTTGAGAAGAATATCTTCCCGCAGCTATTTGATGATGCGGCACAGGAAGCGTATCTGGAGAGCATGGAGACCTACACCGGAATGTTTGAAGATGCTGGCAAATATCGGGCAATCATGACCGCGCTGGCCCGTGTGATGTTTGAAGAGCTGAGGGCAGGGCGAAGTTGAAGGTGTGGTTTTACGATGAATTGCAGAAACTGGTTTTTTGGAACATTTGGGGCTGCTTTTTTATTCACAGAGCAAGAAACTTGACATCGGTCATCTGAAGAGCTATACTGAAAAAAAATCACGGAAAATAATTCAGTTAAAAAGCTGGAGATAAGAACGGAAAATAGCAGGAGCGTTTTAATTACATGCTAAGGAGGCGGAAAAGGAGCGATGGAGTGGGAAGTTAGTTTGATGGAGTGGCTGCAAAATAACCTGGGGGATTTTTGCTCGGTTTTCGGGAAGATTTTCTCCTTTATCGGTGGGGAGATGGGGCTCCTCATCATGTTTCTGATTCTGTTATTTTGCTGGAAGAAGGAGGCGGGGAAGAGAGTGGGGCTGGTCGTGATCATGGTCAGCGCGTGGCTCCCCATGCTCAAATGCGTTGTGAAGCGGCTTCGGCCTTTTATGGAGTACCCGGACAGGGTGAAGCCCCTTGCGCTGGAGGATAAGAGCGCATCGCCGATGGATATTTCCGCACAGGGCTACTCCTTCCCCAGCCAGCATTCTGCGTCCGTGGCCGCGCTGTATTTCCAGCTCGCACATGAGGCGAAAAAGAGGTGGCTGTGGATCCTCGCAATCGTATTTACGGTTCTCGTAGGCTTCAGCCGAGTTGCCACCGGCATGCACTATCCTACCGACGTTCTGGCGGGCTGGGCCCTGGGCTTTGTCATCATCGGCATCCACGCCTTGCTGTTGAAATTCATCCCGAATGAGACGGCCCGGCATTTGGTCGTCCTGGCCGTGTCGCTGCTCGGGCTCATTTATGTCCGGACGGAGGACTATTTTACAGCGCTCGGCATGCTGATTGGCTTCGTCGTGGCGGTGGAAATTGAGAAGCGGTTCGTTCAGTTTAAGGACACCCGGAACATTTGGGCCATGATTCTTCGGATCGTCGGCGCATTTGCCATCTATTTTGTCCTGAACAAGTTGCTCAAGCTCCCGTTCAGTTCGGAGTTTCTGGGAAGCGGAAGCTTCGCCGCCCTCCTGGTCCGGTCGGCGCGATATGCCATCATCGTTTTTGTGATTCTTGGCCTTTTCCCGAAAATGTTCCCGCTGTTTGAGAAGATTGGGGGGAAGAAGAGGAAAAAGTAAAGCTGCAGTTCGGCTGCCTTTGGCGAAGTAGGGCTGTTTTACTTCGGAAAAGGCGTGTCAGTCAAAGCGAAGCGAAGCCTCGGGACGACAAAAAAGGAAGAATAGGATATTTACGGCAGCGGGCGGAGTTTGCCCGCTGCTTTTGCGTCCGCAAGGAGGGTTTGCAGGAGGGCGTTCGCGGGGCCGAAGCTCGTCAAGGGTACGTAGACGGTCGTGGCGGCGGCGAGGAGCTTTTGAGCTTTTTCGATGTCCCCACTCGTTACGAGGGAGAAGGCCGGGAGAGAGAGGCAAATGTCGGCGAGGGCATTTGCCGTGGGATAGTCGAGGTCATTTTTCGGAAAAATGCCGGCGGCAAATGGGATGCCGGCTTTTTTGAGACGGCGGTAGACGGGAATTCCGGAGCCGCCGCCGCCGAGGACGAAGACGGGGGGGAGACTTTGGTCTTCTTTGGTCGTTGCGGATGTATGAATGGAGCTTTGAGATAGTTTAATGCTGTTTTGGTATGACGAGTTTGTTGAAGGTTGTGTCTCTTTGGTGTAGGTTAGTTCTAAAGAACCAGTAACGGAGGTATATACGCCGCCTGATAGATCGTAGAGGTTTTGAATGTATTCGTCGGTGATGAGGTCCTCCGGGCGGCCTTCGCCGTGGATGCGGCCATTTTTTAGCGTGATGAGGCGGTCGGCAAATTTCTGCGCCAGCTCGATTTCATGCATGGAGAGGAGGATGGACGTCCCGCGCTCGCGGGCGAGGCGGGCGAGGACGTCAAGGAGAAGGAGCTTGTGGCGGATGTCGAGGTAGGAGGTGGGTTCGTCAAGGAGGAGCACCTTCGGCTCCTGCGCGATCGCGCGGGCGAGGAGGACAAGCTGCTTCTGCCCGTCGCTGAGGGACGTAAAGAGCGTGTCGGCGAGGGCATTTGCCCCGACAAGCGCGAGGGAATCCTCGATGATCTGATGGTCCTCCTCCGTGAGCGCACCCGTGAGGCAGGTGAAGGGGGCACGGCCGATGGCGACCAGCTCGCGGGCGGTCATGAGCTCCGGCGCGGGGCGCTGTGTCAGGAGAACCGAGAGGTTCTGGGCGCGAAAACGCGTATCGCGGGGCGTAAGGTCGCGGTCAAGGAGGAGCGTTCTGCCCCCCATGGGCGGAAGGTTCCCGGCAATCGTGGCCAGGAGCGTGGACTTGCCGGAGCCGTTCGGACCGGCCAGCACCACAATCTCCCCCGAGCGCACCGAGAGCGTGATGTCCGGCAGGACGACCGTGGCCTTGTAGCCGGATTTGAGGTTTTCTGTGGATAAGAGTTCGTTCATCTATCTGTTCCTTATGTTAATCTATTTTACATGCGCGAGGAGCTGTTTTTATGAAGCAAAATTGTCAGCACCACGGGCACGCCGAAGAGGGCGGTGATGGAGCTGACGGAGAGCTCGGCCGGCGCGAAGAGGGTGCGGGCGAGAAGGTCGGAGAGCAGGCAGAAAATGCCGCCGCCGAGGAAGGCTCCGGGCAGGACGAGGGCCGGGTCGGAGGAGGCAAATAGCCGCCGAACGACGTGCGGGACCGCGACACCGACGAAGGAGATTGGCCCGGCAAATGCCGTGACGGCCGCCGAGAGTGCGCTGGAGATGAGGACGAGGAGGATGCGGAAGGCGCGGATGCGAACGCCGACGCTGCGGGCGTAATTCTCGCCGAGGAGGTAGGCCCGCATCGGCTTCGCAAGAAGGAAGGAGAAGAGCACGCAGGGCAGGACGAGGCAGGCCATCGGAAGTATGTGCAGAAGGCGGATGCCGGAGAAGGAGCCGAGCGACCAGCCGTGGAGGTTTACAAGGCTCGCGTCGTCGGCAAAGGTCGTCACGAAATCGGTGATGGCGGAGCAAATGTAGCCTACCATGATGCCGCAAATGACAAGGAGCGAGAGGTTCCGCACCCGCCCGGCCAGAAGAAGGACGAGGAGGAGCACAAGGACGGAGCCGGCAAATGCCGCCAAAATGAGCACGGCCGATCCGGGTACGCTTCCGGCCGCGGCAAATGCCACGAGCGCGAGGGCGACGAAGAGCTTTGCGCCGGAGGAAATCCCCAGGACAAAGGGCCCTGCGATGGGATTTGCGAAAAAGGTCTGCAGTAGGACGCCGGAGACCGCGAGGCCGCCGCCAAGGAGAATTGCTGCCAGGACGCGCGGAAGCCGGAGGTCGAAAAGAATCGTCGCGGTCATGGCGAAGGCTTCCGGGTTTTTCGGCAGCAGGTTTTCCAAAAAGCCGGGCAGGGTGGCTTGGGGATTTCCGCCGGTGAGGAGGGCGCGGAGAATTTGGGAGATGGGGAGGCGGATGCTTCCCGCCGAGAGCCCGAGCAGGGCGGAAAAAAGCAGCAGAAGACCAAGGGCGAGGAAAACAAGCCTCGCCCGCCTTTTTTTCTGCCCGGTACTCTGTGATTTTTTTCTCCTTCGTTCATCATGGATTGTCAGCATATCTGCTCCTAATTTATTTCAGTCTAATTTCCGCACCCAACTGGCATCTTCCGTGGCTTCTCCCTTAAGAATGTGCGCAAAATCGGTGAGGAGGTCGGCGGCGGCGGTGGGGTGCTGGAAAATGCCCGAACCGAGGGCGTAGACATTTGCCGAGCGGAAGGCGGAGAAATTTGCCAGAAGGGGATTTTTGGCAAGGAGCGCGGCAAGGCTTTCGGCCTCCCCGGTGATGGCCCCGTTGTAGATGAGGAGGTCGGCATCCTTCGCGGCGGCGTAGAATTCTTCGGCGGAGATTGCCATCGTCGCATGGTCGCCCGTGGACTTCCCAAGGTGCCCGAAGGCATAGCGGCTGCCGGCGGCGGTGAGGAGGTTCACCAGATAATCCCCCGGTCTTCGCACCACGAACTGTCCGGCTGCGTTGATACTGAAAATCGCGAAAACCTTCTCCGCATTACTTCGGGAAGCTTCCTCCACGGCCTCGTAGCGGGCGCGGGCCTCATTAAAGAAGGCATCGGCCTCCGCTTCGCGTCCGGTAAGACGGCCGAAAAGACGAATCCATTCGAGGCGCCCCAGCGGATGCTCCTCGTAGCTGGAACGCTCAACGAGCACGGGGATGCCAAGGTGCACGAGCTGCTCCCGTACCTTCGGCGCGTGGAGAATCATGGTATTCTCAATCGCCACCGTGACATTTTCCGTAAGCAGGAGTTCATAGTCCGGCGCGCTGTATTTGCCAACGTAGAGGAGCGAGCCATTTGCCAAGAGGGCCTGCACCTCCGGGTGCGTCCAGTCCTGGGCGCGGGTCGAGGTCGCGCGGAGGCAGTCCGCGGCGTCTAGCCGAAGGAAGAAATCCATCGCAGAAGAGGAGGCGAGGTAAGTCCGTTCGAGGGGCTTTTGCAGGCAAATGTACCCTTCGGGGGCCTCCGTAAGGTTGTAGTCCTTCGGGAGGAGCAGGTACCTGTCCTCACCAATCAGGAGAAGGTCGATATCGCCCGGATACTTCCAGAGCGCAAAGCCCTTGGCAAATGCCAGGGACATTTGTTCCGTGGGGGTTTTTCCCTTCAAAAGGGAGGGGAGCTCAGAACTGTCCGGCAAATGGATGGAACTTTGGAAAGAGCCGGCAGAGGAATTGGTATTTGGGGAAGAACTCTTGGCGGCTCCGGCATTTTCGGAAGAACCTGCAGGGGACTTGGTATGATTGGAAGAGTCCTTGGGCGTAGGGGTTTTTTCGGAAATGTCGGAACTATTTGCGGACACAAAAATGCCCTCCTCGGACAGGCTGTCCGAGGAGAGGAGAAGGTGGTACTCAATCTCGTGGGGCTCGCTCATAGCGGTGGTGTCCGCATGGGCGACGAAGGCGTGGTCGAAGTACGGGAAGGGAACCTGGAAGACGGAGGTTTCCGGGGAGACGAGGCCGGCCCCGGCGGCATCCGCCTCCGTGAGTGGCAGATATTTCTCCCCGCCCACGATTATGTAGTCATAGTTTGGACTTTCAAAGACAACGGTGACATAGAGCTTCCCGTCCCTGACGAGCACGGGCGCGGGCGTGCGCAGGCGGGCGCGGCCCGACCCTCCGTAGAGGGAAATGTCCGCCGTGTAGCTTCCGTCCGCGAGGGCGAGGTCTTCCGCCGTCCTCCCGAAGCCCGTGACTACGCCCTCCGGGAGGGAGTCCGCGCGGAAGACGAGGGTGCGGTCGTACCAGGCCTCCTTCTTACGGCTCATGGCCGCGCAGGGAAGACCCTTGTCGAGGGCTTCCACGGGGAAGACAAATGTCGACGAACCGTCGGCATTTGTCGTGTAGGTGATGAGGTTGGCTTCCTTTGTGTGGACTGCCTCCTCGGCCGTGCCGGGGTAGAGGTAGGTGTAGCTGTCGCTTCCGATGGTCACCTCCGCCGTCAGGTTGCCATTTGCCGAGTGAAGCTTGCAGGAGGCGATGCGGAACATCGAGGAGCTGGAATCGACATCGATGTCGTAGGTGCCTTCCGCGACGTTCTCGGCGTAGATGGGAACCATCCACTCCTCGGTGACGTCGATGGCCGCCGTCTTCTCCGAAGCATCCGCGAGACGGCCATTCGTTGGGGTACCGGACGAGGTTTCGGCTTGCGAAGTGTCGGGCGTTGCGGTGCCGGCTTTTGAAGTGTCGGCCTGCGAGGTCGCGGGCTGAGAGGCTGCGCCCTTAGATGTGTCGGCCTGCGAGGCTGCGGGCTGTGAAGCTGTGGACGACGTGACCGGAGTCGAAGATGCATTCCCACAGGCCGTCAGCGCGGCGGCGAGAAGAAGGGGGAGGAGAATTTTGTACTTTTTCATGGAATTTTCCTTGTGAATATTTGTATTTTGATACAAGTGGTTACTATTCAGCTGACTCTTGTCAGTTGTCATTCTGAGGAGCGAAGCGACGAAGAATCCCGTCAAATTTGCGAGAAGCCTCACGGG
>CADCQU010000387.1 GCA_902803635.1 uncultured Lachnospiraceae bacterium
CCGTAAGGTTTCTCGCAAAGTTGACGGGATTCTTCGTCGCTTCGCTCCTCAGAATGACAGAGCCAGAGGGGCAGCTGAACTGTAACGTCCGCTCCAAGGGGAGGTGACTGCGCATACGAGTCCCCGAAGATGTCTGCTCCTCTTGCCTCCCCCTTGAGGGGGAGGTGTCACGGCAAAGCCGTGACGGAGAGGGGCCGCCACGGCCGGGCGAAGGCGAGAGAAAAACGAAAAGCCCCCTGTGGGGGCTTTTCTGTAATCTTTAAGTATGTGCGAGAGAAGTGTTGGCCGTGGGAATGCAGCAACGTTTTACTGTTGCGCAAGGTCGTTGATGATGTCAATGACGTGTTTCTGGCGCTCACGGCTTAAGTTGGAGAGCTTCGTGTAGGCATTGAGAAGATCCCTGCTCGGGGCGACGCCGTTCTCAATCGTGAAGTAGTCCTTAGGTGTGATGCCAAGATACTCGCAGATGTTAAGGAATGCCGGCATGGAAGGCATCATCTTGCGATTCTCGATCCGGTTAATATAAGCCTCACTCTGGCCAAGGGAAAGACTCATATCACGGGCGGAGACACCTTTCTCCATGCGAAGCTGTGTGAGACGTTTGCTGAATTGTTCTTCGTTCATGATGCTTGTGGCCATAAGTCCGCGTGAGATCACGGGAGCGGCCTTCCTCCTTTTTAAAATATTTAATTGTACCCCTCATATACACAATACTATATACCATATTTGCAAAATATGCAAAGATTTGAGATAACTATTATTGCAAAAATATATACTCTTAAAAGCGTAATGTTTTTGAACAGCCCGTATACAGTTCCTACTAAGGTTTACACTACAATATCGGAGGATTCTAACTGCACGGAGGCCCCCTCTCCGTCACGGCTGCGCCGTGCCGCCTCCCCCTGGAGGGGAAGACCTCCTTCCTAAAGCAAAAAACCTTCACCTTGCGTTCCTTCCTATAAAATGCTACAATGAGTAATCATTTGCAACTAAGAACGCGAGCCCGACATTTGCCGGACAGGATAGGAGGCGAATATGGATATTCTCTACAAATCAACCCGAAGCGATGCGAAGCCGGTGGCGGCTTCGGCGGCCATTTTGCAGGGCCTGGCCCCGGACGGAGGCCTCTACGTGCCGACCGCGATTCCGACGCTTGCGCGGCCGCTTGCCGAGCTGGCCACCCTGTCCTACCAGGAGCTCGCCTACGAGGTCATGCGCCTTTACCTTACCGATTTTACGGAGGAGGAGCTTCGCGCGTGCATCGAGCGTGCCTACGACGAGAAATTTGACGATCCGGCCATCGCGCCCCTCGTCAAATGCGGCGGGGCCTACTACCTTGAGCTTTTCCACGGGGCGACGATCGCCTTCAAGGATATGGCCCTCTCGATTCTCCCGCACCTCATGGTGACGAGCGCGCGCAAAAACCGCGAGGAGCGCGAGATCGTCATCCTCACCGCGACCTCCGGCGACACCGGAAAGGCCGCGATGGCGGGCTTTGCCGACGTTCCGGGCACCCGCATCATCGTTTTCTACCCGAAGGACGGCGTTTCCCGCATTCAGGAGCGGCAAATGGTGACGCAGCGGGGCGAGAACACGGCGGTTGTCGCGATTCTCGGGAATTTCGACGACGCCCAGACCGCGGTGAAGAAAATGTTCGGCGACCCGGCCCTGAATGCGACGATCGCGGCAAATGGCTTCCGCTTCAGCTCTGCGAATTCGATTAACGTCGGCCGCCTCGTGCCGCAGATTGTCTACTATGTCTACGCCTACTGCCAGCTCCTTGCGAAAGGCGAGATTGCGGAGGAAGAGGAGATTAATATTACCGTCCCGACCGGGAACTTTGGGAACATCCTTGCCGCCTTCTACGCAAAGCGCATGGGTCTGCCGGTCCGCCGTCTCCTCTGCGCCTCGAACGAGAACCGCGTGCTCACGGACTTCTTCAACGAGGGCGTCTACGACAAGAACCGCCCGTTCCTGCTCACGAGCTCGCCGTCCATGGACATTTTGGTTTCCAGCAACCTGGAGCGCCTCGTCTACCTTGCGACCGGCGAGGACCCCGAGATGACCCGCGCGTTCATGCAAGAGCTTTCGGCAAATGGCCGCTACGCGCTGACGGACTCCATGCGGGCGGCATTTGCCGAGTTCGTCGGCGGGTGCGCGAGCGAGGAGGAGAACTTCGCCGGCATCCGGAAGCTCTATGAGGACACGGGGTATGTCATCGACACCCACACGGGCATTGGAAATGCCGTCTACCGTCAGTATGCGGCTAAGACGGGCGACGAGACGCCCACGGTGATCGCCTCGACGGCCAGCCCGTACAAATTCGCGCAGGCCGTGCTCGGGGC
The DNA here is from genome assembly GCA_902803635.1 of uncultured Lachnospiraceae bacterium. Classification (GTDB taxonomy): domain Bacteria; phylum Bacillota; class Clostridia; order Lachnospirales; family Lachnospiraceae; genus Chordicoccus. Next base: position 2,346 of record CADCQU010000387.1, read on the forward strand.
CATCGCCCCCGGGAAGGACGAGGGGCTCGACGATTTCGGCCGCATCGACCTTCTTACGAAGCTTGCCGGCACGAAGGAACCCGCCGCCGTCACCGACATCCGCACCGCCCCCATCCGCCACAACCGCGTCGCGGATGTCCAGGATATGCCTGAAACGGTTTTGGAGATTTTGGGGATTTCCAAATGAAGTGGAGCGAGCTACTCTCGAAATACCGGGCGGGGCAGGAGTTTTCGGACCGGGTAAGGAGCGATTTGCGGACGGAGTTTCAGAAGGACTACCACCGCATCATCGTGAGCGCCTCGTTCCGCCGCCTGCAGGACAAGACCCAGGTCTTCCCGCTCGACAAAAGTGACTTCATCCGGACGCGCCTCACCCACAGCCTGGAGGTCGCCTCCATCGGCCGGTCGCTCGCCGAGAACATTTCCCGCTCCATCCGGAAGGCAAAGCTGGACCCGGAATTTGACGAGAACACCGAGAGCTGCGTCATTTCCATTATTGAGAGCGCGGGTCTCATCCACGACATCGGCAACCCGCCCTTCGGGCATTTCGGAGAGGAATCCATCCGGGAATGGTTCGGGAGGCATTTGCCAAAGCTCCGGTATGGGAAGCGGCCCGTGACCGATTTCCTGAACCCGCAGCAAATGGACGACCTCCTGCATTTTGAGGGCAACGCGCAGGGGCTTCGTGTCCTCACGAAGCTGCATTTTTCGGAAAATGGCTGCGGCATGAACCTTACCTACGGGCTTCTCTCGGCGATGATCAAATATCCGAACTCGTCCGTCGGGATGAAGCCCGGCTCAGAGGTGGTTGCCGAGCGGAAAATGGGCTTTTTCGAGGCCGAGGCGCGGGTTTTTTCCGACATCCAGCGGCGGACCGGCACGGAGGGGAAGCGAAACCCGCTGGTCTTCATCCTGGAGGCCGCCGACGACATCGCCTACGCGACGGCGGACATCGAGGACGCGCTCAAAAAGGGCTTCCTCGGGTACCCGGAGCTTCGGAACGAGCTGGGGAAGCGCGGCGTCGACGCGGAATACCTCGAAATCCTCCAGAAGGCTTATTTCCGGGCCACCCCCGGCGAGGAGAGGAGGGCAGGAGAGCACGCCATCAAGCTCTGGCTCCTCCGGATGCAGGACATCCTCATCGTCAAGGCCACCGAGCAATTTGTCACGGGCTACCGGGAGCTCATGGAAGGGCGGTACACGAAGCCGCTTCTATGGAATTCGCCAGAGGCGAAGCTCCTCCAGACGCTCAAGGACATCGCCTACGACTACGCGTTCACGTCGCAGTCCATTTTCAAGACTGAGATCGCGGCCAACAACATCATCAACTACCTGCTCGCACGCCTCGTGCCCGCCGCGCTTTTATACCGGGCCGAGCTCCCGCAGGGCCTCATGGAGGAGAAATACCTCTCGCTGGTCTCGGACAACTACTGCCGCGTCTACCGGAAGGCCGTCCAGAAGCTTCCCGACGACAAATGCATCTACCACCGGCTGCTCCTTGCGACCGATACCATCGCCGGCATGACCGACAGCTACGCCCGCGACCTTTACACCGACCTGAATGGCATCACCCCTTGCTAAAAAATCGTGAAAATGCCCAATTATTCATTTACAGATGGGGCTGAATTTGGTATAATACAAGTGTCCTGGGGTGTGCGACCACCTATTTTTCCTGAACCTACATTACATTGTACGGGTTTCCTATTATTTTGCTACCAATGCCAGGCCTCGCAACATCTAGTGGAAGGCAGCGGTATCGATGCGGTTACCCACCTGACGTTGGTTAGGCGTCAGTTCTTTTAGGGACGGCATTCCGGGACCTGTTTTGCATACGAACGGCCGCCTCGCAAGGGGCGGCCGATTTTTCGGAATGTTGCACTAAGGAACTGTTCATCAATAACTCAGGAAATCTGCTTGTCTAAATTCCGCCCTGACTGCGTTGTCGTCAGTCGGCGATGCCCGCA
>CADCQU010000388.1 GCA_902803635.1 uncultured Lachnospiraceae bacterium
CGCCCTGACTGCGTTGTCGTCAGTCGGCGATGCCCGCATCGCCTCCATCCTCCGCCTTGCAGGACGAAATTTATACTTCGCATCTTTTAAGTTATTTTCGAACAGCTCCTAATTTACTCACACATGGTGGCGCTTTTTTAGACCTCTCACCGGCCCCGTAAGCTTTGCTTTCATCTCATCCGTTTCACCCGTAAGGAACTTCTATCCTTGAAGGTTTGCACCCCAAGAGGCTCTATCAGGTACAGATGGACGATTTCTCCCATGTACATCTCATTTTTTCGAATTTATTTCGAAATTTTTTCGGAAAATGCTTGCAATCTGTTTCTATTTACCATATAATCGACATAGAGGGAATTTTCGCGAAATTTCGCGAAAATTCATTCCATCTTTTTAAGTTTTTCACAGGGGGGAACGCCATGGTTACCATCAAGATGATTGCCGATTCGCTTGGTATCTCGACAAGCACGGTCTCGAAAGCTTTAAATGACGCGACGGATATCAGTGCCGAACTCCGTCAGTCGGTGCTGGAGAAGGCCGTCGAAATGGGCTATACCACCAAGAGTTCCCGGAAGAAAGTCAACCGGAAGCTGGCAGTGCTGATCAAAAATATGGCCTACGGGACCCAGAAGGATTTTGGATATAACATCGTGCTCGGCTTCCGCCAAGCGGCGATGAACCGCGACTGGAACGTGGACGTCGTGGATGTTACGAAGGATCTTATGCTTACGGAAAAGTATGACACCTTCCTCCTAAAGCACGGCTTTTCCGGGGCCTTCTGTCTTGGCTTCACGCTCCGCGACCCCTGGATGGCCCAGTTCCAGAACTCGCAGATGGCGACGGTCCTGCTCGACAATTTCGTGAGCGAAAACCCTCGGGTGGCCTGTATTGGAACCGAGAACACAGAGGGGATGGAGTATGTCATCCGGCACTTGGTGACGCTCCACCACCGGCGGATTGCCTTCTTCTGCGGTGAGCAGCATTCGCGGGTGTCGCAGGACCGGCTGGACGCCTTCGAGCGGGCCATGATGTCCCAGGGGCTGACAGTGCACCGGGACATGGTGCTCTTCGGGGACTACCTCGCGCCGGAGGTACGCAACCTCCTTCTGCCGGCATTTGAGAAGAAGGCCACGGCCATCGTCTGTGCAAATGACATTATCGCGGCGCACGTCATCGACGAGTGCCAGCGGTACGGGCTCCGCGTGCCGGAGGACATCAGCGTGATCGGTTTTGACGACATCCCGCTGGCCTCGATTACGGAACCGCCGCTGACGACAATCCGGCAGAACCGCAAGAATATCGGAATGCTGGCCCTCACGGTACTGAGCGAGCTCTGCGACCGCGTACCGATTGCGCTGGTGCAGATCCGTCCGCAGCTCATCATCCGCGAATCGACCGCGGCTGCGAATGAGAAGGGGTATACGCTCAAGGTGCCGACAAATTGAAGATGGAGATAAAAATGCTCACGAGGGTTACTCATGGGCATTTTTTCTATTTGAACCATTTCCACGCAAGGGGCGGCGATACTGTAATCTTTTCCAAAGAAACATATTGAAATTTTTTAAAATTTCTACTTTCCAATTTACGCTTTTTGGTGTTAAATAGAAGGGATATAGATGTAAGTCACCACGAAGGAAGCAGGCATTTGCCGCGCCTTTGGGCGGCGCATTTGCCAAATGTTCCAAAAAGGAGGTCTTATGCCACAGAGAACGGATATCCACAAGGTTCTGATTATCGGCTCCGGCCCGATCGTGATCGGCCAGGCCTGCGAGTTCGACTATTCCGGCACCCAGGCCTGCAAGGCCCTTCGGAGCCTCGGCTATGAAATCGTCCTTGTCAATTCGAATCCGGCGACAATCATGACGGATCCGGAAATGGCGGACGTTACCTACATTGAACCCCTGAATGTGGAGCGGCTCGAACAGATTATCGCAAAGGAGCGGCCGGACGCACTCCTGCCGAACCTTGGCGGACAGTCCGGCCTTAATCTCGCCTCGGAGCTGTACAAGGAAGGGATTCTCGACAAATATAACGTCAAGGTGATCGGCGTGCAGGTGGACGCGATCGAGCGCGGCGAGGACCGCATCGAGTTCAAGAACACCATGAACGCGCTCGGGATCGAGATGGCCCGGAGCGAGGTTGCCTACAGCGTCGAGGAAGGCCTCCGCATCGCCGACGAGCTCGGCTACCCGGTGGTCCTCCGCCCTGCCTACACGATGGGCGGCGCCGGCGGCGGACTTGTTTATAATAAGGAAGAATTCCGTGTCGTCATGGAGCGCGGTCTGCAGGCCTCGCTCGTCCACCAGGTCCTTGTCGAGGAATCCGTCCTCGGCTGGGAGGAGCTGGAGCTGGAGGTCGTCCGCGACAAGGACAACAACATGATCACGGTCTGCTTCATCGAGAACGTGGACGCACTCGGCGTGCACACGGGCGACTCGTTCTGCACCGCCCCGATGCTGACAATCTCCGAGGAAGTCCAGGCGAAGCTCCAGGAGCAGGCCTACAAGATCGTCGAGCACATCGGCGTCATCGGCGGCACGAACGTGCAGTTCGCCCACAATCCGGCCACGGGCCGCATCATCGTCATCGAGATCAACCCGCGCACATCCCGCTCCTCGGCCCTCGCCTCGAAGGCCACGGGCTTCCCGATCGCGCTCGTGTCCGCGAAGCTCGCGACGGGGCTGACCCTCTCCGAAATCCCCTGCGGCAAATGCGGGACTCTCGACAAATACAAGCCGGGCGGAGACTACGTCGTCGTCAAATTCGCCCGCTGGGCATTTGAGAAGTTCAAGGGCGTCGAAGACAAGCTGGGCACGCAAATGCGGGCCGTCGGCGAGGTCATGAGCATCGGCAAGACCTACAAGGAGGCCTTCCAGAAGGCCATCCGCTCGCTCGAAAAGGGCCGCTTCGGTCTTGGCCATGTAAAAGATTTTGACACCCTCTCGAAGACGGAGCTGCTCCGCCGGCTCGGCACCGCCTCCTCGGAGCGGCATTTCCTGATGTACGAGGCCCTTCGGAAGGGCGCGACCGTCGAGGAAATTTTCGAGAAGACCGCAGTCAAGGCCTACTTTGTCGAGCAGATGAAGGAGCTCGTGGAGGAGGAGGAAGCCCTCGTCGCCGCGATGAACGATACGGTGGAGACCTTCAAGGCAAGGATCGACGCCGAGACGAAGGAATTTGCCAAGGGGAACTGCGACGAAAACACGGCTTCGAGCATTTGCCAGAACGAGACGGCTCTTCGCGAGTTCGTCTTCCCCATTTGCATCACGGACGAGATGCTCAGGAAGGCCAAGGAGGACGGCTTCTCCGACAAGTACCTGTCCGAGATTCTGGGCGTTTCGGAGGACGCGATCCGCAACCGCCGCGAGGCCCTCGGCGTCACCGAGACCTGGGACGGCGTGCATGTCTTCGGAACCGAGGACAGCAGCTACTTCTACTCCACCTACAACGCCCCGGACAACAACCCGGTGAACACCGACCGCCCGAAGGTCATGATCCTCGGAGGCGGCCCGAACCGCATCGGCCAGGGCATCGAATTTGACTACTGCTGCGTCCATGCGGCCAAGTCCCTGAAGAAGCTCGGTTTTGAGACGATCATCGTCAACTGCAACCCGGAGACGGTTTCGACGGACTACGACACCTCCGACAAGCTCTACTTCGAGCCGCTGACGCTGGAG
>CADCQU010000389.1 GCA_902803635.1 uncultured Lachnospiraceae bacterium
ACCCGGATGCCCTGCGGTTTGCGGGCATCAGCGCCGGGATTACGGTCTTGAACGTCCTCAACCTGATCTTCCGTTCGAGTCCGGAGAGGGCTGCCCTGGCCGCATTTGCACCGCTCATCATGGCCATCCTCATTGCCGTGATGTTCATGCATTTTGTGTACAATATCCGCGTCTTCCTCGGCTTCATCGAGGTGTATGGGCTGAAGAAGAGGTGGATCATCCTCTGCATGTTTGTCGAGCTTCGCTTTATTCCGATGCTCATCTGGGGCTTTTCCGAAAAGTACCAGCCGCAGTGGAAGGTGGAGGACCTTAAGGAGGCCATGGCGAGGCTTGCCACGCACGGCACGGTCGCGAAGGCCGGCGACGGTCTCGTGGTCAACCTCAACGAGAGGACGGTGAGCGAGCATTTCCGTAAGAAGGTCCTGCTCCGCGACATCCACATGGCGATTCCGCAGGGCCACATGGTTCTTCTCCTCGGCGGCTCCGGAGCGGGCAAGACGACTTTCCTCAATGCCGTCAACGGCTACGAGAAGGCGGATGCCGAGGTCCTGTTAAATGGCACCAACATGTACACCGAGTACAAGAAAATGCAGTACGAGGTGGGCTTCGTCCCGCAGTCGGACAACATGCGCGGCAAGGATACTGTGAAAAATACGCTCCTTGACACCGCGAAGCTCCGCCTTGCGATGGAAATCCCGAAGGAGGAGCGCGAGAGGCGCGTCGACGAGGTGATGGATGTCTTCGGCCTTATCCCGGTGCAGGAAAACAAGGTGGAGAAGCTCTCCGGCGGACAGCGGAAGCGCCTCTCCATCGCGATGGAGGTTCTGTCGAACCCCTCGCTCTTCATTTTGGACGAGCCGGATTCGGGCCTTGACGGCGTGATGGCCCGGAAGCTTTTCGAGCTTCTCCGGGAGATTGCGGACAGCGGGAAGATTGTCATCGTCATCACCCACACGCCGGACCGCGTGATCGACCTCTTCGACGACGTGATCGTCCTTGCGAAGGACAGCGCCCGTACGGGGCGGCTGGCCTACTACGGCAGCATCGAGAAGGCGCGGACCTTCTTCGGACGCGACAAGATGGAGGAGATCGTTAAATCCGTCAACCAGAAGGAGGAGGGCGGCGACGGCCTTGCGGACGAATTTGTAATGCGGTATGCGGAGGTGCAGCATGGCTGATGTAAGTGCAAAGGTTTCGGAAAGACAGTTAAATGTGCGGCACCGCGGCCGCCTCTCTCAGATTGGCATCTATTTCGGCAAATTTATCCGGATGTTCGTCTACCAGAGCGACTGGAAGGTGATTCCGATGGCGGCCATCATCGCGGGTCTCGTGGGCTTCGTCATGGCCGAGGATTTCCGCATCTCGATGGAAGGGACGATCATGGGCTCCTTCGCGATGGTGTGCGTGTGCATTTGGAACGGCTGCTTCAACTCGATCCAGGTCGTCTGCCGGGAGCGGAACGTCGTCAAGCGCGAGCACCGCTCAGGCATGCACATTTCCTCGTACATCCTCTCGCACATGATGTACCAGCTCCTTCTATGCATTTTGCAGACGATCGTGACGCTGGGCATCTCGAACCTGGTGGGAATGTCGTATGCCGGCAAGGGTCTCGTTACCCCGTGGCTGGCCCTCGATATCGCCATCACGATGTTCCTCGTGACCTACGCCTCGGACATGCTCTCGCTGTGGATCTCCACGCTCTGCCACTCCACGACGACGGCCATGACCGTCATGCCCTTCGTCCTCATTTTCCAGCTCATCTTCTCGGGCGGGCTCATCCCACTGCCGGAATTCGTGACGCCGATCACGATGCTGACCATCTCGGCTCCGGGCATCAAGGCGATGGCCGCGCAGACCGAGGTAAACACCCTGCCCTATGCAATGGTCGGGGGCATGATTGACACGATGGGCGGCGTCGAGTTCGGAGGAACCATCACCGTCGGGGAGGTTCTGGATCTTCTGAAGGATGAGAAGAACCCCTACATTGCGGAGCTAAGGTCCTACCCCGTCGAGGCGAAGATGACGGTGGCGGAAATCCTGAAGGAGCTTGCTTCCTCGGAAGCCTTCTCGGGCCTTCGCGGGAACCCCATCACCAACCTGACGGACGAGATCACTCTTGGCGACGTGCTGGACCTTCTGACCATTGACCAGACGATCATGGGCCTTGCGGAAGGGATTGAAATCAGCGCCCAGACGAACCTCGGCGAGGTTCTGGACTATATCCTGTCGCTCGATTCGGTGAAGGAAATCCGCGACAAGAGCCTGACTATCGACGTGACGGTGGACGAAATCCTTGACGTGGTCGGCCGGGACGAGGTGATGAAGATCGTTGAGAAGAAGGCCTCCGAGGCCAACTACAACCCCGACTACGCCTCCACGGCGATGAACGTCTGGAACAACTGGATCCACATCCTCATCTTCGTGGTCGTCTTCGCCCTCGCCTCCGTCATTACCCTGGAGTTCATTGACAAGGACAAGAGGTAAATGCGCGGCCAGAGCAGCTTGGGGACAGGTTCCTCTCTCCACTTACTTAAATGTTTGCAAATATACCGAGTTTGGTAAAGCATCCAAGAACCTTATTTTTCAACAAACCACGACCCGGCTGACGAAACCTTTCGCCAGCCGGGTCTCTTTACAGTTTCGCTGCCTTCTATAAAAAGGACGTTTTGCTTTATAAGAAAATAAAATGTACATATTTTGTTTTTGAATGTAGGATTACTTCCTTTCTTATAGTATAATTTACAAATATACCGAGTTCGGTAAAGTATCCAAAAACTGATTTTTAACAGATAACGACCCGGCTGGCGAATCCTCTCGCCAGCCGGGTTGCTTTTTACATTATATCTGGAACTGTCCCTAAGTTGCCTATTTGGGGTGGTTGTGGTATGATGGGAACAGCCAGGTGAGCACAATCATTAAAATGTGTTGAGACTTCCGCCTTTGGCGAAGAAGGTAAAAAGTCGTGCAGCGGCCATAATTACACCACCATTTGAAATGGTGGCGATTTTTTAAATGTAGGAGGGTAAATCTGCAGTAATAGAATTTATAGATGAAATATATACTACTTCCAATAATTGCCAATAATTATATAGACTCATCTCCTAAAATTTGATATAATCATGGTATGAATCGGAGGGAATGCCA
>CADCQU010000390.1 GCA_902803635.1 uncultured Lachnospiraceae bacterium
AAAAAAGGAGAACATAATGAAAAAAATATTCGGCGGAATTGATCTGAAATGGCCCTGGCTTATTCTGATGGCGGTTCTTGCGGGAGCGTTCACGGCCGCGATGTGCCTGCTCCCGGCCGCGCACGACACCTCCTTCTCGGACATTGCGGTCACCTTCGAGGTGTGGATACTTTTTGGCATTTTCATCATCATGAACAGCAAGACTCCGCTGGAGTCAGCCTGCAAATGCTTCGTCTTCTTCCTTATCAGCCAGCCGCTTGTCTACCTGATTCAGGATTTCGTAAACCACAGCCAGCTTTTCATGACCTATTACCGAAACTGGACGCTCTGGACGCTCCTCACGTTCCCGATGGGCTTTATCGGGCATTATATGAAGAAGAACAAATGGTGGGGCCTCGTCATTTTAGCCCCCATCCTTGTGCTTCTCGCCGAACATTATAGAGGATATCTGTCGAGGACCATGTTCTCGTTCCCCCGGCATTTGCTGACGACCCTCTTCTGCCTCGGAACCATGTTCCTCTACCCGCTGGTAATTTTCGCAAGCAAGAGAATCCGGCTGGTCGGTACCCTCATCAGTGCGGTCCTTGCCCTCGCCATGACGATTCTAGTTCTGACCAATCCGCCCGTTTATCGGACAATCCTCCTTGCAAATGGTACGGAGCACCCCTTCGATAACTCGTATCGTGCCTACTTCACGGATAAAAGTTTCGGGGATCTACGGATTGAATATAACGACAGCCTTGAGGACTGGGTTCTCCACGTTGACTTTAAGAAGGCCGGCAAAGCCGAGCTCGTGCTCGAATCCCCCAATGGAAAGAAGAACGTGTACGACGTTACGATCCAGTGGAACACCTGCGAGGCCGTGCCACGGGAAGGTGCCTGACCCCTCGCAGCCACTCCCAGCCATTCATACTGTCGCCTGCTTGTCCTTCCGAGTGAAGCGAAGAATCCTGTAATGGTGCCGACTATTCTTCCTATCGTTTCCTTTTCCTTTCGAGCGAAACGAAGAATCCGAAATTTACTTTCAAATAGGAGTCCCTATGTGGCCATATAATGTCCCCCTGCGTTTTCAGAAGCTCTCCTCCGGAACAATTAAGACCATCGCGCTCATCACAATGCTAATCGATCACGCGGCGGTCGCCCTTCTCCTCAACCCAATCCTCCTCCCGGCCGTGCCAATCTACAGGGGCACGCCGGAGGCGGACCTTCTGACACTCTACAAAGTCATGCGCTTCATCGGCCGCGTGGCCTTCCCCATCTTCTGTTTTTTCCTCGTGGAAGGCTTCTATCACACGCGCAACAAGATTCGATACGCCCTCCGGCTCCTCGTCTTTGCCTATATATCGGAGGCTCCCTTCGACCTTGCGTTTAATAATGGCGTGATTCCTGACTGGTCAAATCAGAACACGCTCTTTACGCTTTTTTTCGGGCTTCTGGCCATCTGGAGCTATGACTATTTCCGTGACAAATGGTACCTCCAGCTTCCCCTCGTTGTGGGTTATTGCGCCGCAGCCCATTTTTGTAATACGGACTATGGCTGGATGGGGGTTGTCGTCATTTTCCTCTTCTACCTGCTTTACAACTGGCGTATCCCGCAGCTACTTACCGGCTTTATCGCTCTGAGCTTTATCGTTGGGGAATTCCCAGGCGTTCTCTTAGCTCTCCCCCTCCTTCTTATCTATAACGGCCAGCGTGGGCGGATGCCGAAATACCTCTTCTATGCATTCTACCCCGCCCACCTCCTGCTGCTCTGGGGAATCGTACAGATTTACGGTTTTGCACACTGAGGTTCCATCCTAAGAGGGGGACAAAACAAAAATGGGCTGCCGAGGCAGCCCATTTTTTGATTCACAGAGCCGCGAAGGGAAATTTGCTGCCTGCGGCAGCACGCGGCCCGCAAGAAAGGGGAGAGGTTCGGCGTTTGCCTCCCTCTCCCCTATCCACAGCTCTCCTACTTTTCAGTTTACTCTGAAACTGCTGTATTTTTCATGGAATACATGCCGCCTTTCCCCAACCTCATTACCGTCCCAGCTTACCTCTTCTCAATCACAATGCCCGTACTCTTGACAATGCTGTCCGAGGGGATGATGCCGCGGACGCAGGTTGTCGGATAAACCATCGCCCTCTGTCCAACAATGGTGCCGGGATTGAGTACCGCATTGCAGCCGATCTCGGCCCAGTCGCCAATGATCGCGCCAATCTTGCGACGGCTGGTCTCGTAGTTCATCGTCCCATGCACGATGATATTCTTGCGGTCGGAACGGATATTGGAGGTAATGGAGCCAGCCCCCATATGTGCGTGGAAGCCAAGAATCGCGTCACCGACATAATTGTAGTGCGGAACCTCGGAATTATTAAAGATGATGACATTTTTCAGCTCGCAGGAGTTTCCCACCACGCATTTGTTTCCAACCAATGCGTCTCCCCGGATAAATGCGCAGTGGCGAACCTGGGTGTCCTCGCCAATAATGCACGGGGCTCCGAGATAGGCCGACGGGAAGACCTTCGCGGACTTCGCGACCCACACATGCTCGCTGACTTCCTCATAACGATCCTTCGGGAGCGTCGGACCGATGGCGAGGATAAGGTCATGAATCCCCGCGAGTGCCTCCCACGGATATGTAAACTGCTTCAGGTAGTCCCCCGCAAGCGACTCCTCCAATGTAAACAACTC
>CADCQU010000391.1 GCA_902803635.1 uncultured Lachnospiraceae bacterium
ATCCTGTCAACAGTAGCGAAAAACATACGGGATTCTTCGCTTCGCTCAGAATGACAACCATTTTTCAAGGAAGATGATTCCTTTTAATGAGTTCAACCGTACAGGTGGAAATATTTCGCCTGCCACTTGTCTCCCCCTGAGAGTGCAGCAAGTGGAACGGCCTTTATTTGTTCACCTACCACTTGGCTCCCCCGAAGGGGGAGCTGTCGGCGTAGCCGACTGAGAGGGGGCAGACTTTCATCAGCTACGGAATAAGAGGGGGGTACGCCGTAACACATCCCCCTCACGGCAAGCCAAGCAGAACCTTCCCCAGCACCTCCGCAAGCTGGCGATGTCCTTCCTCCGACAAATGCACTCCGTCGAAGGCCATTCGGGGAGCGAGGGCGGCCACGTCAAAGAAATCGAGACCATATTCCTGTGCAAATGCCGCGTACGTTTCGGAAAGGCCCCCGGCCGTCCGGAGGTAGGCGGCATTTTCCTCTGTATCCGGGATGAGCAGCGGCGGCGGGGCCAGAAGAAGGACACGCCGCTCTCCCCCCTCCCACCTCCGCAGCTCCGGGACATTTGCAAAAAGATTCCGCAGGCGCAACGCGACCCTTTCCGCATCCGGCTCCCAGATACGGAAGATGTCATTTGTGCCAAGCATGATCGTCAGCGTATCAAAAGACTCATAGCGAGCCAGCATTTTCCGCAAAAGCTCATAGCCCCGCCCTCCAATCGGAATCGTCCGCCCGTTCAGGCCTTCATTTGCCGTCTCAATCCCAAACCGCGAATGAAGCAGCTCCGGCCAGCGGGCATTTGCCGGATAACGTCCCCCGTCCTGCGGATCAAAACCATACGTATTCGAATCCCCATAACATACTATTTTCACTTCATGCCTCCGCTCCTACCTCGAAAATATATCTTTTTCCTCTCCTGTTAGAAACCCGTAAGCGCTCTCACACCGGTTCAGTGGAAAAAAGCCACTGTCCAGCCGAACCGTAACGAAAATAACCCCCGCACGCCGCGCGGGGGCTTTTTCTTTGATTTACACGATCAGGAAAAACTTGATGAAGAAGATGATGGAAATCACGTAGGTGAGGATGGAAACCTGCTTCGCCTTGCCCGTCAGGACGGAGATGATCGTATGGGTGACAAGGCCGATACCAATGGCGTGTCCAATCGAGCCGGAAATCGGCATGGCGACCAGCATGAGCGCGACCGGAAGGAACTCCTCAAAGTTCGAGAGGTTGACATTCTTAACGCCCATCAGCATCAGGGCTCCGACGTAGATGAGCGCCGCGGAGGTTGCCGCTGGCGGGATGATGGCCGCGATCGGGGCGATGAACATACAGGCCAGGAAAAGGACGCCCGTGGTGAGGGCCGTCAGACCCGTGCGGCCGCCGGCCTCAACGCCTGAGGCGGACTCGATGAAGGTCGTAACCGTGGACGTGCCCGTGCAGGCTCCGGCAACGGTTCCAATCGCATCCGAAAGCAGGGCTTCCTTCATCTTCGGCATGCTTCCATTCTTGTCGAGCATGCCGGCGCGGGAAGCGGTTCCCACGAGGGTGCCGATGGTGTCGAACATATCGATCATGCAGAACGTGATCACCAGGGTTATGGCCGTAAACCAGCCGACCTGGATGAAAGAAGAAAAATTAAACTTAAAGAGCGTGGTCTCGACCATGTCCGAGAAGGGCGGCAGCCAGCTGGCCTTCGCAAGCCCATCGAACGGATTCACGTGCATGAAAATCGCCTTGGAGGCCCAGAAAATCCCGGACGCGCCCAGCATCCCGATGAGAACGGCCGCCTTCACACGCTTTCTCGCGAGAACGACAATCAGGAGAAGTCCTATGAGCATCGTATTCACGGTAATGCACATTTCCAAATACCCGCTTCCCATGGTATTTTTCGCGCTCGCAGGCGACAAAGAGCCGAAGAAGTCCCGCATGACGTAATAAGGCCCGCCGGTATCCGAAAAAATGCCGGCATTCGAGCCAAGGCCGATGTCAAGAAGCATGAGTCCCATGGCCGGGGCAATGCCCATGCGGATACTGTAGGGAATCGCCGTAACAATCTTCTCCCGGATGGAGAGGAAGGAAAGGATGGTGAAAACAATGCCCTCGACAAGGATGATGCAAAGGGCGGCCTGGTAGCTCTCCGTAAAGGACAGGCCGGTAATGCCGACGATTTCTCCTACGACGGTGGCAAAGAAGGTATTGATGCCCATGCCGGGCGCCATCGCGAACGGCTTGTTGGCGAGAAAGGCCATGCAAAACATGCCGACCGCCGATGCAAGGCAGGTAGCCAAAAACACGCCGTTCCAGAGCTTCATGCCGCCATTGGCGCCAAAGTTCGTCAACAGGTTCGGATTCAGGGCGATGATATACGCCATCGTCATGAATGTGGTCAGACCGGCCAGGATCTCGGTACGAACCCTGGTGCCGTTCTTTTTCAGTGAGAAAACCTTTTCCATGTACAAATACCTCCGTTTGCTAATCGGCAGATGCCGACCACTGCCGCACCTGCATTTGCCCATTGAATCCACGTCCGGCAAATGCACTACTACTCGTATATATTAGAGCGAAACGGAGAGAAAAGCAAGCAAAAATAAAAAAAGTATAAAAAATGTAAAAAAATTTATACACCCTTCGCAGTTGTCCGCAAGCTAATCCTTTCGGGCTGCTGCGCCGTCCCGACTGCGTAGGATTTAGTACAATATCTCAGTTCTTCTCCCGGATCCTCTGCAAAAGCTCTTCCTTCTTCTCCCCCTCCGGGAGGGTTGCGGCAAGCCTTGAGACGGCCCCGGACATTTCCGGGGAGAGATCCATAAAATTCTCCAGGGTCTCCTCGATATAGTGTCTTCGAAAGCCGATCGAAGCGACGGGAGCGCTGCGAAGATTGTGGAGGCGGTCGGCCGCCTTCACCGTCCTCGACATCGGGTTCTCCTTCAGGTTCCGCACATAGTCCTGGAGAACATATCCCGGTTCCTTCGTGAGGAGCCGGACGGCCGTGAGGACCTCGGCTCCGCCAATCCGGAGAATGTCCGCCGGATCCGCCGTGGTATCCTCCAGGAGGTCATGGAAGAGGCCGCAAATCTGGTAATCCTCGTCACAGCCCCAGTCGCGGAGCATCTCCGCGACCGCGACCGGGTGGGTGATGTACGGGATTCCCTCCTTCCGCTTCTGTCCCTCATGCATTTTCGTTGCATATGCCAGTGCTTCCTGAAACCGCTCGCTTCGTGTCCCTTCCATGTCGCCCTCTCCTATCGTGCAATGCGTTCCATCAGTGTAACCAATTAAAATCCTTACTCTCCCAAAAGCCCAAAATGCTCCAGTGCCCTATAAATTCCGTCCTCGTGGAGGGGCGTCGTCACATAGTCGGATACCTCCTTCGCAACGTTCATGCCATCCCCCATCGCGATGCCGGTTCCGGCCGCGCGGAGCATCCCAAGGTCGTTCACACTGTCCCCGATGGCATAGCTATTTGCCAAATCGATATTTAAAAGCTGCAAAACGTGGAGGAGGCCATTTGCCTTGTCGTAGCCCTTCGGCACCATTTCGACGACCTTGTCGCTGTGGATCAGGTAGTCGTAAATGTCCGAGAGCTCCGCAAAGCACGTCTCCCTCTCGACCCCCTCCGTGTCGCACGAGAGCTTCGACATTTCCCAGCGGCCCCAGTGGTCCTCGATGGAGAGGAGCTTTTCTCCCATCGTCTTAATCACGAGATCCCCGTAAGGCTCCTTGTCAAATTCCTCGAGCGTCAGATAGAGGTTGTTCCGCCCTTCCAGAATCGCGCGGAACTGGTGGCGTTTCACCGTCTCCACCGTCCTCAGGCAAATGTCCTGCGGCAGCCGGTAGTAGTAGAGCACATTTTCCTCGCAAATGTCGAGTCCCACGGCATTTCCGTCCGGGTTCCACTCGATCATCGTCCCGCAGCCCGAGACAATCCCGTCGAAGCCCAGTGAGAATAAATTGGGGCTGTTGATGAAGGACCGCGTTCGTCCGGAGTTGACGAAGGCGAGGTTCCCGGCCTCCCGGAGCTTCCAGATGGCCAGCCGCGTGCTCTCCGGAATCCTCATATGAAAATCCCACAGCGTCCCGTCGATATCAAAAAATACGATCTTCTTATCCATGTAACCTCTTTTACCATTTATCAATAATGTATGAAAGATCCGTCCTCGTATGGAGTTGAAATCACCGACGAATAAAACCATCCTCTTGGCTCCCCCTCAGGGGGAGCTGTCAGCACCAAAGGCGCTGACTGAGAGGGGCCTTCCCTCAGCTTTTCCCTAAGTGAAAAAGATAAGTTCTCCTCGGTGCTACGCCCTTCTCCGTCACACTTGGCTCCCCCTCAGGGGGAGCTGTCAGCGCCGGAGGTGCTGACTGAGAGGGGGGTGAGTTCAGGCTTCTAATTTTTCACCTGATATGTAGCCTCCTCATCAGCCCCAGCAGCTTCGTCCCCATCGGGAGCCGCCGCATCTCCTCGTCACTCATTTTCGTCGATTTCATATAGACGATGACATAGACGAAAATGCCAATAACGACCGCGAGCGCGGTGAGGCCCGCACTGGGCAGGTACCTGCTGAAAATATGCGAAAGGAAAATCGCCGGCGGCCAGTAGATGATGGCCACAACGACCCCCATGACAAGGGCAGCTTTTAGCGGGGCAAAGAGCAGGTCGCGTAATTTGTGCTCGTACTTAAGATACCGTTTGAGGGACCTCGCGTTAAGGAAGGTCACCGTGGCTGCGTAAACCACCGTCGCGATAAGGACGCCCATGACCCCGAGCGGGGTAAAGGCCACCAGCACCGCCGCCACCACTGCGTTCACGACAAGCGCAATGGCCGCATTTTTCACGGGGGCCGACGGATGCCCAAGCCCCTGGAGGACGCCATTTGTCACTGTAGAAAAGCTATAGAAAATGACCGAGACCGCGCCGACGGCAAGAAGAGCCCCCGCAGCCCACGGATTTGCCGACGGGTAGAGAATCCGGATAACCGGAGAGGCCAGAACCGCAAGCCCCACGGCCGCCGGCACCGCGATGAAGGCCGAGAGCCGCATGCACTCGTCAATCCTGTCCACCGCGTCCTGCCGCCGCCCGGACGCCATGGCCGCCGCCACCGCCGGGATGAGGGCCGTCGAGGTCGCCGAGGACATCGCAATCGGGATATTGATGATGGGTTTAAACTGGTAGCTGAAAATGCCGTACTGGCTGGACGCCTCGGCCGCGGGAACCCCGCGCCAGAGCATCAGGTAATTGTAAATGTTCTGGTCCACGATGGCGGATGCATTGTAAATGAAGGTCGAGAAGATGATCGGGGTCACCATGAGGAAAATGACCCGGAAAACCTGTCCGTAGCTCTCCTCCTTGCTCTTCCGGTCGCGGAACACGCGCCGGTGGATGAGCTTCCGGTTAACGTACCAGACGATGAGCATGAAAAAAATGCCCGTGAGCACGCCCGCGCCGGTGCCGAGCGTTCCGCCCGCCGCGCCAAACTTCGCGACCTCAGCCTCATTTGACGCAAACGCCTTGGTAAAGAGCCACGCGGCAACAACGGAGACCACCGCGTTCACCACCTGCTCCACTACGCGGGAGACCGCTGTCGGGAACATGCTCCCATGCGCCTGGAAATAGCCGCGGAGGCAGCCGAGAAGCCCCGAGAAGACAATGGTCGGAGCCAAAATCCGGAGTGCCAGCACCGCGTCCGGCTGCGTGCTTAGAAAGAGCGGGGCACCGAAGAAGGTCACAAGGCAGCCAAGCCCGCCGACCACGAGGACGTAGTAAACAGAGGCCCGGAAGACCTTCTGGACGTTCTTGTACTGATGCAGCGCGATGCGCTCCGAGATGACCTTGGAGATGGCCGTCGGTATACTGTAAGACGATATAAGAAGGATAATCGTATACCACTCGTAAGCGAAGGAATAGTAGCCGTCGCCCACCGGACCCATGATCATATGGAGCGGGCTACGGTAGAGAAGCCCGATAATGCTACACAGAAGCTGCGCCGCCATGAGGAAGGAAGCCTCCTTCACGACCGTCTTTTTGCCATTTGCCATATCTAACTCCCCGGAAATACCTTTCCTTCCTGTCTGCGTAACCTGTTCCCTTTGAGAATTCGTTACAATGCATGTGCCTAAGCCGAGCTTACTTTCTGCGTTAAGCCGCAGAGGCCGAAAAAGCAGGCTTGTGGCTGATTTTCCCTTCCACCTTTCCTTCGAGAATCAGCCACAAGTGCCAGAATGCTTGCTTTTTGGCTGACTTTCCTTCCAAGCTTGCCTTCCAGAATCAGCCACAAGTGCTAAATTGCTTGCTTTGTGGCTGACTTTCCCTCCCAGATTCTCTTTGAGAATCAGCCACAAGTGCAAGAATGCTTGCTTTGTGGCTGACTTTCCCTCCCAGATTCTCTTTGAGAATCAGCCACAAGTGCCAGAATGCTTGCTTTGTGGCTGATTTTCCCTCCCGGCTTTCCTTCGAGAATCAGCCACAAATACCAGAATGCTTGCCTTGTAGCTGACTTTCCCTCCCGGCTTCCCTGCCAAGTTCAGCCACAAAAGCCGAAAATGCCAGTCTGCAGCTTATCTAGCCACCATGCTTGCAATATATTTTACAAATGCCTCGATTGGTTTCAAATCCGTGCAGGCATAGACTGTCCTTGCGCCGACCACGTCCTCGATTTCATTGAAAACCCACCCGTCTTCATCACGGATAAAATCAATTCCGCAATATCCGACCTCACCGAGTCCTTGCAGCAGTCTTCCTGTCATAGCCGCAACATCGTCGGGAATGGAAACCGCCTCCGCGCTCCCGCCCAACGAATAGTTGCTGCGGAAATCCTTTTCTGACTGTCTTTTAATCGCGCAATAAGGCTCCCCGCCCACGACATAGACACGAAGATCACAGTTTCCCTGCCGCGAGTATTCCTGAAAAAACAGGTTTTTGTACCGTTCCTTTAACGTTACAGCTTCTTCCAAAGAAGAGACCAGGTAGACCTCTTTCCCCCCATGTCCGTCCAGTGTTTTTGCTACGACCGGCCAGCCTGGAATTGTCTCCGGACTCGTAAACACCTGCAACGTCCGGACCCCTCTCTCCCTGGCAAATGCAAGTGCCTTTACCTTGTCGTTTCCAAGAAGGGTGACTTTAGAAGTGTTAAAAACGTGGAGTACATGCCTCTCCAACCACACGGCAAATGCATAGCTGCGGGTGCGATTGATAACAATGTCGGGAAGGTACTCTACTCGCCCCTCGGAAATCGCAAAGTCAGGACGATTCCTCTCTCGCCCCTCGGAAATCGAAAGGTCGGAAAAACCTCCCACAAGTCCCTCGGAAACTACAATGTCAGGAAGGCTCCCGGCCTGTTCTTCGGAAATCGGTTTGGCGTAAAGCTTCTCCGCCTGATTCTCAAAAAAATATGGAAACAAATCCTCATAAATGACGAGACGCATGCGTATTCCCTGCTTTTCCATCGCGCTTCGAAACATCGCGATGCTCTCCTTATTTCGTTTCGCATCCTCCGCACAATACACAAGCCAGGCATTCCGCATACTTTCACACCCTATGAAAATCGCTCTTCGAACAATGTCCGCAGCTCCCCTTGCCTCCCCCTCCAGGGGGAGGTGGCACAGCGTAACCATGACGGAAAGGGGCCGCCGCTCCGCATGTAGCATAGATATCCCTCTCATTCCGCAGCTTCGAAAGATCCGTCCCCTCTCAGTCGGCTTCGCCGACAGCTCCCCCTCAAGGGGGACAAGTGGTAAGCGAAAAGATGATCGCCGCTCCTCTTGCCTCCCCCTCCAGGGGGAGGTGGCACGGCGTAGCCGTGACGGAGAGGGGCGCCGCAGTACAGCCTTCCTCCGACCTATCGCAGGAAAACACTTCTTAACGAGCAATTTCTTCCTTAATATACATCATAATCTCATCTGCCGCATTAATCCCTGTGCAGGCATACAGATTCTTAAAATGTGCATTTGAATTGACTTCGCAAAGAACAGGCTTTTCACCCTCCCCATACAGAATATCCACCCCGGCGAAGTCCAACCCCAGATATTCGCAGGCGGCAAGAGCCATGCTCTCCCACGCCTCGTCCGGACGGATTGGCCGCATGCTCCCGCCATTTGTCACATTTGCCCGAAAATCCGCATCGTTATAGCGGTACATGGAGGCAATCACCTTTTTTCCAACAACCTGAAGGCGGACATCCCTCCCCTCGGAGGTCTGGATATATTCCTGCACCATGTAGTCGCGCTCGCCAATCTCCTGTATGATGGAACACAACTCCTCCTCCGAGTGCGCCAAATGCACCTGCTGCCCGAACGACCCCATGCACTCTTTGACCACGCAGGGAAAGCCCAGCTGCTCCTTTATGGACTGCAGGAATCTTTCCGAGACAAGTCCGTCCCTGTGAAATTTCTTCGGGGAAATGTAGGTGCGCGGCATGCAAATGTCCTTATGCAGCTTCAGCGCCAGAAATGTTTTTGCCTTGTCATCACAGGCTGCAATCGCGGAGGCGGAATTAAACACCCGAAGCCCTGAAAGCTCCAGCGCACGCGCGAGCTTAACATCCTTATCCCAAAAGAGACAAAAATCGTATGTACCCTCCAGCCGGTAATCCTGTTCGGCAAGCTCCACCCACATCTCGTCCCCGGTCTTTCGGATCAGCTCCATCTCCTGCTTCCCGGCCGCCTCCTGCAGCATCGCAAAAAGCTCCATAAACTTGTCACTTCCGACAAATGCATTCACTACGAGCAATCCCTTCATGGCAAATCCTCATATCTTACAGGTGTTTTATCGACCATAGGCTCAAAGCTCAGACACCTTCATGGGCATTCTGAGCTGGAAAGTGCCAATCGTCATAAAACAAAGCCACTCATTCCAGAACCTTTATCTGTGTTTTCTTATGTTCCACGTCACTTTGCATTTTCCAGCGCAAGTTCTTCTCGAAATATTTACCGTCCCGCCGCCGCCCAGTCGATTGGCTCGATGCCCTGGGAGGCGAGGTAGGCGTTGGCTCTGGAAAATGGACGACTGCCAAAGAAACCTCCATAAGCCGAGAGCGGGCTTGGGTGAGGGGACTCAATTACAAAATGCTTCGGATTCGAGAGGAGGGACTTCTTCCGTCGGGCCGGTGTTCCCCAGAGGATGAACACGATGGGCCGATCCTCGCTGGCAAGCGCCCGGATAGCAGCGTCCGTAAACTCCTCCCAGCCGATGCCGCGGTGGGAATTTGCCGCGTGCGCCCTTACCGTGAGCACCGTGTTGAGGAGGAGAACCCCCTGCTCCGCCCACGCCGTAAGGTCGCCATTTGCCGGAAGCTCGCAGCCGAGGTCATCCTGCATCTCCTTGTATATATTCACAAGGGAAGGAGGAATTCTCACATCCTTCCGTACGGAAAAGCAGAGGCCATTTGCCTGCCCCGGCTCGTGGTAGGGATCCTGCCCGAGGATGACCACCTTCACCTTCTCAAACGGGGTCAGGTCGAACGCGCGGAAAATCTCGCCGCTCGGCGGGTAGACCGTCTCAGTCCGGTAGGCCATGAGAACCTTCTTATATAATTCCCGGTAGTAGGGCTTCCCAAACTCCGGCCGAAGAACCGCCTCCCAGGCACCCGTAATCGCCATTTTAACCTCCTTTTGGCAAATGCAACCCGCTTTCTGAGATTTCCGTTGCATTCCCTTTCATTCTGAACGAAGCGAAGAATCCCCCTGTCATTCTGAGCGAAGCAAAGAATCCCGCTGTCATTCTGAGCGAAGCAAAGAATCCCGCTGTCATTCTGAGCGAAGCAAAGAATC
>CADCQU010000392.1 GCA_902803635.1 uncultured Lachnospiraceae bacterium
AGTTAAGCTCAAATCCACGAAAAAGGCTTTCTGAGCTTATAGTGCGAGGGCTGTCCGGGGAAAAGTTAAGCTCAAATCCACGAAAAATGTTTTCTGAGCTTATAGTGCGCGTTCTGCCCGGTGGAAAGTTAAGCTCAAATTCACGTAAAAGGCTTTCTGAGCTTAATGTGCGTGTTCTGCCCGGAGGAAAGATGAAAAAGATGGGGATAGCTGAATAGAAACCGTGGGAAAATTGTTACGTATGTAACTCTTCACAAGCTCTGGCATCGTGCAAGGGGCTGTGGTATAGTATAGGTAGATATTGCGAAGGAAACTGTCCCTTTTAAAGGAAACATTGAAGCTCTACCCTTCGTAATGATTGCTCAACAGAAAAGAAGCTCTTATCTTAGGAATAATGTTTTGAACACTAGAAAAGGAGTTAAAAATGCTGCTTATAAAAAATGCGACCCTCGCCGATCCGGCGGGGGAGATGATGCAAAAGGGGGATGTCCTTCTTTCGGATGGGAAGATTGCCGCCATCGGTAGCGAGGATTTACACCTGCCGTCCGATGAAAATCTGGAGATCCTCGACGCCTCCGGCCTTGTGCTCGCGCCGGGCCTCATCGACACGCACGTACATTTCCGTGACCCTGGGTATACGGCAAAGGAGGATATCGATACAGGGGCCACCGCGGCGAAGCGTGGGGGTTTTACAACGGTGGTCATGATGGCCAACACAAACCCCGTCATCGACACTTCGGAGCTAGTAAAAGCGAACCTTGAAAAAGGCAAGCGTACCGGCATCCACGTCCTCCAGGCGGCGGCGGTGACGCGCGGGATGCACGGGAAGGAAATCAATGACCTCGAAGCTCTGGCAAATGCAGGCGCCATCTGCTTTACGGACGACGGCCTTCCCATTCTAAACGAAGATCTTCTCCGCAAGGCTCTTCAAAAAGCAGCCGCCCTCGGGATTCCAATCAGCCTCCACGAGGAGGATCCCGCGTACATCGCCTCCCCGGGCGTGAACGCCGGCCCGGTCGCCGAAGCTCTCGGCCTTGGCGGAGCCACCGCCTATGCCGAGGAGGTCCTGGTCGCACGGGACGTCGCCCTCGCAAAGGATACCGGCGCCTCCCTCGTCATCCAGCACATCAGCTCCGGCAAATCCGTGACTCTTCTTCGGGCCGCCAAGGCTCTCGGGGCAAATGTCCACGCCGAGGCCACGCCCCACCATTTTTCCCTGACCGAGGAGGCCGTCCTTACGCACGGGACTTATGCCCGCATGAACCCGCCGCTCCGCACCGAGGCCGACCGGCAGGAAATCATCCGTGGGCTTCAGGACGGAACCATCGACCTCATCGCGACGGACCACGCCCCCCACACGACCGAGGAGAAGGCAAGGCCATTTGCCAAGGCCCCCAGCGGGATCATCGGACTCGAAACCTCGCTCGCCCTCGGCATCACCAACCTCGTCCGGCCCGGGCATTTGTCGCTCCTTGCCCTCCTTGAAAAAATGACGGTAAATCCCGCAAGGCTCCTCGGCCTTCCCGAGCCGCGCCTTGCCGTTGGCGCACCGGCGGACCTCGTACTCTTTGCCCCCGACGAAAGCTTCGTCGCCGGGAACTACGCCTCCAAGGCCGAAAACTCCCCCTTCACCGGACAGACCCTCTACGGAACCGTCAAGGCTACCATCTGCGGAGGGGAGATTGTCTATCAGAATTTTGCGTCAAACCGTCTCAAATAAAAGCACTTGCGACCACGATACAATCACTCATGCCGTAAATAACTATCTTCGCGTCGCGAGTACAGCAATCGCATCGCGGTGTGGTCCATTATAAATGTAGCTGTCCTCTTCACGACAGCCTTCTTCTCTTAATGCACAAAAGGAGCCCGGTAAGCTGCGTTGATCTCGCTAATCTCCTTCTTTCCGTCGATATAATCCTGGTAGAGGCTCTCGATTCTCCCACCGCCGCGGTTATCGCAGCCCGAGCAGAACTCGCACTCTGCTCCGCAGGAACCCCAGAGGGCCTTTCTCACGATTTCTTCGCGCTCCTCCCGCGTGGTATCCTTGATTAAAATCGATTTCATGGCAAATTCTCCTATAAAAAAATTAGGTAAAGGGAGGCGAAGCCGAACCTCTACCCTTCCTCACGAGCCGTGTGCTGCCTTCGGCAGCATGCGGCTCTGTGAATACAAGAAGAAGCAGACGTTCCCGCCTGCTTCTTTTTCTCTTTGAATATATCACTTCACTCCCTGCGAGTTGCGGAGGATGACGTCGTGGCTGCCGCCCTCGATGATGGAGGTGGAGGAGACCACAGTAAGGCGGGCCTTCTCCTGCAGCTCTGGAATCGACAAAGCCCCGCAGTTGCACATTGTGGATTTCACCTTGTAGAGCGTATTCTGCACACCCTCGGCGAGCGGGCCGGCATAGGGCACGTAGCTGTCAACGCCTTCCTCGAAGGAGAGCTTCGTGGCCCCGCCGAGGTCGTAACGCTGCCAGTTGCGGGCACGGTTCGAGCCCTCGCCCCAGTACTCCTTCACGTAGTTGCCGTTGATGCGAAGTTTGCTCGTCGGGCTCTCGTCGAAACGGGCGAAATAGCGACCCAGCATCACGAAGTCCGCACCCATCGCGAGGGCAAGCGTGATGTGGTAGTCATGCACGATGCCGCCGTCGGAGCAGATTGGCACGTAAATGCCGGTCTCCCAGTAATACTCGTCCCTGGCCTTCGCGACCTCGATAACCGCCGTCGCCTGGCCGCGGCCGATGCCCTTCGTCTCACGGGTGATGCAAATGGACCCGCCGCCGATACCGATCTTCACGAAGTCCGCGCCTGCCTCGGCGAGGAAGCGGAAACCATCGCGGTCAACGACATTGCCCGCACCGACCTTGACCTTGTCGCCGTACTTTTCGCGGATCCAGGCTATCGTGCGGCTCTGCCACTCCGAGAAACCCTCGGAGGAGTCGATGCAGAGGACGTCCGCACCCGCCTCGACAAGGGCCGGTACGCGCTCCTTGTAATCCCTGGTATTGATACCTGCGCCGACAATGTAGCTCTTGTGCGCATCCAAAAGCTCGTTGACAAATTCCTTGTGGGAGTCGTAGTCCTTTCGGAAGACCATGTAGACAAGGTGGCCGTTGTCGTCCACGAGCGGCAGGGAATTAATCTTCTTCTCCCAAATAATATCATTGCAGTCATGGAGGCTGGTGTCCGCCGGGGCCGTCACCAGCTTCTCGAACGGGGTCATGAACTTCGTCACGCAGATATCATTTGTCATACGGGAAAGACGGTAGTCGCGGGAAGCCACGATGCCAAGGAGCTTGCCAGTTGCCGTGCCGTCGTCCGTAATCGCGACGGTCGAATGGCCGGTCTTCTCCTTGAGCGCGAGGACGTCGCCCAGGGTCGCCGTCGGCGGAAGGTTGGAATCGCTCGTGACATAACCCTTCTTGTAGGCCTTCACGCGGCGGACCATCTCGGCCTCGGACTCGGGCGTCTGCGAGCCATAGATAAAGGAAACACCGCCCTGCTTGGCAAGCTCGATGGCGAGCTTTTCACCGGAAACAGCCTGCATGATCGCGGAAATCATCGGAATGTTCATCATGAGGGGGCATTCCTCCTCGCCCTTCCGATACTTCACGAGAGGCGTCCGAAGGCTTACGGCGTTCGGGACGCACGCCGACGACGAATAGCCGGGAACAAGAAGATACTCACCAAATGTTCTGGAAGGTTGCTCAAAATAGTAGGCCATAACTACCCCTTTCTGCCCTATCCGGCGATTGCGGGCGGGAAATCCTCCGCCGTTTCGATTTATTGAGGGGTATTGTATACCATAAACTGGCAAATAGCAAGCACAATTTCCTGAAATTTTTGCGAGGTGAGCCCCCCGCCTTCACACTTGGCTCCACCTTTGGGGGAGCTGTCAGTGCCGAAGGCACTGACTGAGAGGGTATACGCCGAGACACCTCCCAGGAGGGGAGGTGTCTCGGCGTATTTTTTACAACATCTCCAGACTGCCGTGGGTGAGGTCCGCCCAGCTGTACTGGGTCATGTATTCGCCGCAGTAGAGGGCCGAGGACTTCCCCTCCTTTCGCTTCTGCAAAAATTCAAAGTAATCACAGGGGGTCTTCTCGGGAAGGATGGCCATGCAGCCCCGCGAGCGCACGAGGATATCCTCGCAGCCTAACTTTTGCAGCACGGAAATGAGGTCCACGCGGAGATTTTTTAGATATGAGACGTGGCTCTTTGGCGACTCGTCCTCCCAGAGCACCGCCTCCAGCTCCCCAAGAGGGGTCAGGGCCCCATTCCGGTCAATGAGGTAGGCAAAAAGCTCCTTCGTCTTGTTGTACTGGAATTTGACGGGTTTTCCGTCGTACCAGACCTCGAAGTTCCCGAAGGCCCGCACGTAGAGTCCCTGTTCCCGGATGGCTTCCTCCACCGGGTGACGCAGCTCCTGCATTTCCCGGCGGATTTTCTCTACGGTCACCGGCTTTAGGACATAGCCGCTTGCGTGCAGCTCGAAGGCCTTCATGGTATATTCTTTATATCCGGTAGTAAACACAATATTAATTTTTGGTTTTATCTCCTTCATTTGCCGGGCGAGCTCCATCCCGTTCATATCGCGCAGCTCTATATCGGCAAATACAATATCCGGCTCCATTTGCCGGCAATCCGAAAGGGCCTTCTCCGCGCTCCGATACCCAAGCACCTTGGCGGCGGGCTCGGCCTTCTGGATCGCGCCGACAAGGCCCTCCAACGCAATCTTCTCATCATCAATGGCAAATACCAGCATAGTCCTTCCCCCCTCTTATACGTAGAAGCAGCGCGGGTCATAGGTTTCAGGTCAAATGTATGGAAGCATCCGCCTTTTTTTGCAGGATGCTTCCAAATCGCATACTCATAGTTCTAATAATTCATTTTTACAGACACTTTCAAAGCGCCCTCCACTTTTTCCGCAGGATGCGTCCGAGGCGGATAAGCAGGGTTCGTCGGCGCATGTTGGGCGAGCAGTAGATTCGCGTCACCGCGCCTCTCCCGGTCGCGCCCTCCACGAACTGAGTCATGGCCCGGCCGAGGGAACGCCAGTGGCGGAAACCGGCATAGGGTCCGTGGAGTGCCAAAACCGGCCCGCCGCCCACGCCAAGGCCGGAGGTGAAGGTCAGCTCCGAGGCCTCCGCCCAGTTGGCGACCATGGAAATGGCCGGTGCGCAGGCTTCGCCCTCGTAGAGGTTTCCCGTCGCCATCGCGGCTACGTATATCTCGGGTGCCCCGCTCATCTGCACGGCCTCCTCGATGGCCTGCAAAAAGCGCAGAAGGTGCGACGGGATCCCCCCGCAGTACACGGGAAATGCCAGGATCCACAGCTCGCAGCCCATCAGCAGCTCCAGGTCCTTTTCCTTGAGCTCGCCCGTCTTGCAGTGGAGCTCCTCGTAATCATGCACGTGGTTCCTACGGAGGTAGCGCTTTGCCATCGTAAGAAGGGTCTGCGAGGCGGACACGTCGGACTTGTCAATCCCAATCCGCGGGCTTCCATTGATTAATGCGGCCTTCATGCCTCCTCCTCCCGCACCGACTCCACAGTCATCAGGCTTTCCCCTTCCGTGCCGGAGCCGTTGTCATCCTGAGCGAAGCGAAGGATCTCGTCCGTACCGGAGCCGTTGACATCCTGAGCGAAGCGAAGGATCCCGTCCGTGCCGGAGCCGTTGTCATCCTGAGCGAAGCGAAGGATCCCGTCCGGGTCATCGAAAACTTG
>CADCQU010000393.1 GCA_902803635.1 uncultured Lachnospiraceae bacterium
CCAAATGATATCGTAACATTTGGATATATCGAATTTGGTATTTTAGGGGTCTTTCTGGTTGCCATGATTCTTGGTATCGTTAGTGGTAAGATGGATCGACTGCTCCTCGGAATGGATAACCGTTTTTCATCCAATGTGTTAAGAACAACGGTCATTGTTAGTTTTTTCTGTCTTGTTTTTAATGCCGATATTGTGTCTATTGTCAGAAGTCAGTTCCTTCTGACGATTCCATGTATCTGTTTACTTTATGCATCGAGAAGAAATCCATGAGGGAAATGAGCGGGAGACTTATGAGAAAAATTGGTAAGGATAAGGCTGGATTTATCAAGTCCTCCATTACGCTAATGTCGGGATCAATCATCGCACAGATCCTGTCTGTTTGTTTTTCCCCTATCATGACGAGGCTGTATTCCGAAGCGGAAATCGGACAGTATACATTGGTTTTGACGGCTGTCTCTATGTTTGGGGCCGTTATATGTTTGCGGTATGATATGGCCATTGTCCCGGAGGAAGATGAGTCAAAAGTCTTTGCCATCATTAAGCTTAGTTTCCTTCTGGATATCATACTGAGCGTACTGGTAGGCTTTGGATACTCCGTTTATTGCTCAATCAAGGGTACGATTCAAAGCTTATCCTTTGCCGGGATTGTGTTCTGGACGACAATACTTCTTCTATTTACAGGACTGGGACATATCCTTCTGGCCTATAATAATCGGAATAAAGAATACAAGCTCATGACATCGGTGCATGTGATTCGGGAGGTGGGAAGAGATGTCTCGCTAAGTGGCCTTGGGTTACTTCATTTCGGTACGATTGGCCTGCTGATTTCACAGACACTGAGCGTGGGTCTTGGACTTACGCGACAATCGAAATCTTTACGAAGCAAAAAAGTGCATTGGCGGGAGATTGGGAATCAAGAGCTGAAAGAGGTGGCTATCAAGCATAAAAAGCAGCCGATGTTTTCCGTCCCAGCCAGCTTTTTTAATAGTTTTTCCTATTCGGTACTCAACATATATGTAAGCAACTTATATGGACTCCAACAGTTGGCATACTACTCGATGTCTTTTCGAATGCTTGGCCTGCCACTTGCCTTAATCAGCACAAATATGTCGAAGGTGTATTTCGAGCGGGCATCCAGAGAATATGAGCAAACGGGAGAGTTCAGAAAAACGTTTTTAATGACGACGGGACTTTTAGGAGCTATAGCCATACCGATGGTGGTGATTTTATTCTTTCTTGCCCCCTTCTTGTTTGGCGTTTTCTTTGGGGCACCCTGGAGGGCTTCCGGGGAATATGTCCGGATATTGGCTCCAATGTTTGGAATACGACTCGTTGTCTCAGCATTATCGCCAACAATGACGATCATTCAGAAACAGAACTGGGATCTCTATATTCAAATTCTGTTTCTTCTCGCATCTTCCGCCACCTATTTTTTGTGTGGGGGTGGAAAGGGGATTGAAACCTTTTTGGTTCTTGTCTCGGTCATGTATTCCGTAGTCTATATTGTTTATTATATCTATATGTTTTTGCATACGAGAAAAAAGGTGTGAGGATAAACGAGACTCCCATAAGAGAGGTTGTTGATTAATGTATATTATGTAGGAGAAATCGAGAATGATTAATGTAATTGGACTCGGCTATATCGGATTGCCCACAGCACTTATGATGGCGGCGCATGGGGTTAACGTAGTTGGGACGGACTATAATGCGGAGCTTATTTCCACGCTAAAGGCCGGAAAAACGACGTTCAAGGAGGAAGGCCTTGACGAATTATTTCGGCGTGCATTGCTTTCGGGCATTCGGTTTACGACGGAGTATCAGGTGACGGATACCTATATCGTCTCCGTACCAACGCCGTATGATAAATTTTTGAAGAAGGTAGATCCTTGCTATGTCATTGCCGCCGTGGAGGATGTTCTGCGCGTCTGTCCGAAGGGTGCGACATTGGTTATTGAGTCCACGGTTTCTCCTGGGACGATAGACAAATACGTTCGTCCGGTGATTGAAAGAAAGGGCTTCGTCATTGGCGATGACCTTCATCTTGTGCATGCGCCTGAGCGGATTATTCCCGGTAATATGGTGTATGAGCTATTGCACAACAATCGCACCATTGGGGCAGATGACAGAGCGGTGGGGGAGAGGGTGAAAAGCATTTATGCCTCCTTCTGTCAGGGAGAAATCGTCGTGACCGATATCAAGACGGCCGAAATGACAAAGGTAGTTGAAAATACTTTCCGGGCGGTCAATATTGCATTTGCAAATGAATTGGCGAAAATTTGCCGTCACGACAACATGGATGTCTACGAGATAATTCGTATTTGTAATATGCATCCTCGTGTCAACATTCTACAGCCTGGTCCTGGTGTCGGCGGCCACTGCATTTCCGTGGATCCTTGGTTTTTGGTCGGCGACTATCCTTCGCTTGCAAAGGTGATTGACGAATCCATGAAGACAAATGACGGAATGCCGGATTTTGTTCTGAACCGAATTTACGAGATCATGAAGGAACGGCAAATGACGGATATCACCCGCGTCGGCCTGTATGGATTGACTTACAAGGAGGACGTGGATGACGTACGCGAGTCCCCCACGCTTCAGCTTTTGGAGAGTCAGGAACGCCATCTTGCCACCGGCTTGAAGGTCTATGATCCATTCGTGGAGAAGGACATTGTGAAAAATCAATATCATTGTCTGGAAGAGTTTTTGGATGCCATCGACTTCGTGGTCATCATGGTAAAGCACAGTGAAATCAGGGAGAAAATGCACTTGCTGGAAGGGAAGGTCATTCTCGACTGTCATAATATCTGTGAACTGCCAGAAGTGTATCATATCTAATGCAATGCTGTTTTTTGATGGCTTCGTAAACTTGCTACGGCAGTGCGGAGAAGAGTTGAACAGTCGTCATTCTGGCTACGAGGAGAATACCTATGAAGAAGATTATGCTCGTTTTTGGGACACGACCGGAGGCAATTAAGATGTGTCCGCTGGTAAATGAGCTGAAATCACGTCAAGACCTACAAACGGTGGTTTGTGTGACGGCTCAGCATCGGCAAATGCTCGACCGTGTACTGGAAACATTTCATGTTGTGCCAGATTATGATTTAAATATCATGAAGAATCGGCAGACGCTGTTTGATATCACGACGGGCGTTTTGAATGGTATCCGGGAGGTGCTGGAGAAGGAGCGACCGGACGTGGTGCTGGTTCATGGGGATACTAGTACGACCTTTGTCACTGCACTTTCGTGTTTTTATCTGCAGATTCCGGTCGGTCACGTGGAGGCCGGCCTTCGCACCTATGATATTTACTCTCCATATCCAGAGGAGTTTAACCGGGAGGCGGTGTCCATTATTTCCAAATATAACTTTGCACCGACACCCCGTGCGGCGGAAAACCTGTTGCGTGAAGGTAGACGAGCAGAGAACATCTATATTACTGGGAATACTGTGATTGACGCGATGCAGCATACGGTGCGGGAAGATTATACGCATCCGGAACTGGAATGGGTTGGGAAGGACAAGCTGATTTTTATTACTGCACATCGCAGGGAGAATTTGGGTGAACCAATGCGTCGGATGTTCCGGGCAATACGACGTGTCCTTGACGAACATCCAGAGTGCAAGGCGGTTTATCCTATTCACATGAACCCGGCGGTGCGGCAGGTGGCCGAAGAGGTATTCGGATACTGCAAACAAATGCACATTATTGAGCCGATTGATGTCTTTGATTGCCATAATTTTGAGGCGCGCAGCTTTCTTTGCCTGACGGATTCCGGTGGAATCCAGGAAGAATGTCCTTCCTATGGGGTTCCGGTATTGGTTATGCGAGATACGACGGAGCGACCGGAAGGCATCGATGCGGGGACACTGAAACTTGTCGGGACGAATGAAGAAAAAATTTACAAAACGTTTAAATTACTACTTGAAAATAAAGACGTATATGATAGGATGAGTCATGCATGTAACCCTTACGGGGACGGAAATGCAAGCAAGCGCATCGCGGATATTCTGGAAGGAAAGGAGTTCTCTGCGTGGCAGCCAGCCTGAACGGGAAATATTGGAGATGAAAAGAAACGATGTTCTCCTTGTAGGAATCCTCTTGGGGATTGCGGCCCTGTTTTTCGTGGGGATGCTGCTTTTTCGCAAGGCCGGGGCGGAGGTTGTAATCTATAAGGAAGGAATCCGGACAGAGGCGTACCCGCTTACGGGGGAGCTTGAGCTTGAGCTTGTCTCGGCAAATGGTTCGAACCATCTGGTGATCCGGGACGGCGAGGCGTATCTGGCAAATGCGGACTGCCCGGATAGATTGTGCGTGCACATGGGGGCCATCAAATACGATGGGCAGACGATCGTCTGCCTCCCGCACAAGCTTGTTGTGGCGATTGAGGGAGGAGAGAAGGAGACGGACAAGGGTACGGGCGAGTCGGTGGACGTGGTTGTAAGGTGAGGTGAGGCGGCTCCTGACACGAAGATTTCACATAATGACCAAGTTATGTTCACTGGTTTTGTGGTAGAATTATGGGAAAGACTGTACTGGTTAGGTGACAACATTTGCCAAATAGAGAAAATACGGAGGACGGTTATGGATATTTTGAAGGTCCTTGTTGTGGACGATGAGAGCCGGATGAGGAAGCTCGTGCGCGACTTTTTGGAGCGGGAGGGCTACCGTGTGCTGGAGGCGGAGAACGGCGAGAAGGCGGTGGACATTTTCTTTGACGAGAAGGACATCGCGCTCGTGATCCTCGATGTGATGATGCCCAAGATGGACGGCTGGCAGGTTCTGAAGGAAATCCGGCAGTTCTCGAAGGTACCGATCATCATGCTGACCGCGCGCGCGGACGAGCGGGACGAGCTTCTGGGCTTCGACCTCGGGGTGGACGAGTATATCGCAAAACCGTTCTCGCCGAAGATTCTCGTGGCGCGGGTGAACGCGGTCCTTCGCCGGTCGGGGAAGGGCGAGAAGGCCGAGGTACTGGATAAGGGCGGCATCCGTATCGACAAATCCGCGCACCAGGTGACGATTGACGGGAGGCCGATCGACCTCTCCTTCAAGGAGTTCGAGCTCCTCACCTACTTCGTGGAAAATGCCGGCATCGCGCTTTCACGCGAGAAGATCCTGAACGCGGTCTGGAACTACGACTACTTTGGGGATGCGCGGACCATCGACACCCACGTCAAAAAGCTCCGGGCGAAGATGGGGGAGAAGGGCGAGACGATCAAGACCATCTGGGGCATGGGGTATAAATTTGAGGTATAATCGATGAAGGCCAGACATTCATTCCGCACGCAGCTCATCGTGGTCTTCGTGGCGGCCATGTGCGTGACCATGGGCATAACGGTCCTCATTTGCCAGCTCTTTCTGGGGAAGTTTTATCGCAGCCAGAAGCTGAAGAAGCTGGAAAAGACCTACGAGACCGTGGACGCGCTGGCCTCGCGCCTCGACCCGAACGAGTCGGATGAGACGTTCTCGGCGGAGGTCACGCAGCTCTCGGTGCAGGATAACATCGAGATTCTGGTCGCCGACGTCGATCTGCAGGACGGTATCTCGACGACCCGCGACAGCAAGGAGCTGGCCATCCGCCTCTTCGGCTATTACACCGGCTACTACCGGGACAAGATCAACGTGATCCGCACGGAGGATACGTACACGATCCAGGAGACGACCGAAAGCCGTATCCAGACGAACTTCCTGGAGATGTGGGGGCAGCTTTCGAACGGCTACTGGTTCCTCATCCGGACACCGCTGGAGAGCATCACGAACGCGGCGGCCCTCTCGAACTTCTTCTATGTCGCCGTGGGCATCATCGTCACCGTGGTGGCGGTCTTTGTCATGCTACTTGTGACGCGGCGGCTTTCGGCCCCCATCGTCCAGCTCTCCGTCCTTTCCCGCAAGATGGCGAACCTCGATTTTGAGACGAGATATACCGGAAATGCGGGCAATGAGATCGATGAGCTCGGGCAGAACTTCAACCGGATGTCGGAGGAGCTGGAGCAGACGATCTCCGAGCTGAAGGCGGCAAATGTTGAGCTTACGAAGGACGTGGAGCGGAAGACGCAGGTGGACGAGATGCGGAAGGAATTCCTCAACAACGTCTCCCACGAGCTGAAGACCCCGATCGCGCTCATTCAGGGCTACGCGGAGGGGTTGCGCGACAACGTGGCCGGGGACGAGGAGAGCCGGGCCTTCTACTGCGAGGTCATCATCGACGAGGCACAGAAGATGAACAACCTGGTGAAGAAACTCCTCACCTTAAACCATCTGGAATTTGGCAACGAGAAGGTGAGTATGGAGCGCTTCGACCTCGTCCAGCTCATAAAGGGCGTCCTGCAGGGGATGCGGCTCCTCTTCGAGGAGAAAGAGGCGAAGCTGTCATTTCCGTACAGCGAGCCGATCTATGTCTGGGGTGATGAATTCCAGATAGAGGAGGTTGTCACGAACTATCTTAGCAATGCATTGAACCACTTAGACGGCGAGCGGCGCGTCGAGATTTCCATCGAGACGGCAAATGGCCTCGCCACGACGTCGGTCTTTAATACGGGCGAACAGATCCCGCCGGAGGATCTCGGGAAAATCTGGGACAAGTTCTACAAGGTGGACAAGGCCCGGACCCGCGAGTACGGCGGCAGCGGCATCGGTCTTTCCATCGTGAAGGCCATCGTTGAAGGCCACGGCCAGAAGTGTTGGGCCGAAAACCGCCCGGACGGGGTGGTGTTCTACTTTACAATGGGGCAATAAGGAATGATTCGGCGGGAGCATAGGCTCCCGCCGTTTTTCCGTTTTACAGGAGAGGGCAATGTTTCATAACCGATTGTAAGAGAAAAGCTTCTATGCTATAATACGATACATGGTATAAGGAACAAGGACGTATGGCAGAAGGAGGGGAAGCGGATGCCTCTTGAAAAGTATATTGCTGCGGACCTGCTTGCAAAATACGAGTTTTATAATTACGGTCATGCGCTCGAAATATTGCATGAGTCTTTCCCGAAGGAGTGGGAGGAGATTCAGGATTGTCTTCGCAGGATTCGCCTGACGGTTGCGGATATTTGCAGGGCCGGTGGAAATGAATCACCGATTCCTAAGAAATTTGATGATATCCTATATCCCTATGGATGGAAGGAGATACGCATTTCCGGGGATTTGGTGGTCAAAAAATATCCCCGACAAACCGCCCAGCGGAGGGGAAGATTTGCGGATACGCCCTACGATGTGGAAACGATTGAAGGCTATATTGACGGTCATAACATCGATTTTTTGAAAAATAGGGTTGCCTTCGATTTGGAGTGGAACAGCAAAGATCAGACATTTGACAGAGATCTTCTCGCCTTTCGAACATATTTTGACTGTGGATTGATTGATTTGGGTGTGATCGTGACGAGGGCGGAGGATTTGAATCAGGTGTTCAAAGAAGTAAAAGACGAGGCGGGACAACCTCTTATGAAAAAATACGGGGCAAGCACCACTTGGATAGGGAAGCTAACCTATCGCCTGGATTCACGAAGAAATGGCGGCTGTCCCGTCCTTGCAATTGGAATCAGAAAGGAATGTATCGATGGTTACGGAATCCTTGATGCATACAATTCAAGATTTACAGAATTTCACGAAGGGAAGGAAGTATAATACGATCTATGCGGATCCTCCGTGGCAGTTCCAGAACCGAACCGGGAAGGTGGCCCCCGAACACAAACGGTTGAGCCGCTATGCAACCATGACGATTGAAGAAATCAAGCAGCTTCCAGTAGCGGAGCTTGCCGATGAGAAAGCACACTTGTACCTCTGGGTTCCAAATGCGCTTCTTCCTGATGGATTGGCCGTAATGGATGCCTGGGGCTTTGAATATAAATCCAATCTGATCTGGGAGAAAGTTCGAAAGGACGGGGGTCCGGATGGCCGTGGAGTAGGTTTTTATTTTCGGAACGTTACGGAAATGTTGCTTTTCGGAATTAAGAAAAAGAGCGCACCCAATCGGACGCTTGCACCGGCAAGGTCACAGGTCAATCTGATTCGGACCATGAAGCGGGAACATAGCCGGAAGCCGGACGAGATGATTCCAATTATTGAGGCCTGCAGTCAGGCACCAAGGATAGAATTATTTGCGAGAGGGGATCGAGACGGCTGGGATATGTGGGGCGATCAGGCAAATGCCTCCTACGAACCGACTTGGAGCACGTACAGCAATCATACCGTAGCGGGTTCGATGGATGCGGGACCGAGCTACGTGGCGGAAGAAGGCGCACCTATGCATACATAAAAATGCAAAAATCTACAGAAGGCGTTGTGCACGGAGTTTAGAGTTATTGAAAGTGTAAATACGCTTTTGGGACAGTAGCTTGCGGTTTTCCATTCTCCGTTGTAGGAGATGGAGAAGGTTGGGAGAGCAGAGGAGGAGGCAAATGGTCGCGATTGTGGATTATGATGCCGGGAACACGAAGAGTGTGTGGAAGGCGTTTACGCATCTGGGCGCAGAGGCTAGGCTCACGAGGGAGCCGGAGGAGATTCTGGCGGCGGAGCGGGTGGTTCTGCCCGGGGTCGGCGCCTTCGGGGATGCGATGGGGAAGCTCTCGCATTTTGGGCTCGTGGACGTCCTCAAGGAGGCCGCCGGATCCGGGAAGCCCTTCCTAGGCATTTGCCTTGGGGAGCAGCTCCTCTTTGAGCGGAGCGAGGAGAGCCCGGGCGTTGCGGGACTCGGCATTTTCAAGGGCGAGTGCCGGAGGTTTACGGCGAAGGAGGGCTACAAAATCCCCCAGATTGGCTGGAACAGCCTGCATTTGCAAAATGACGGGCGGCTCTTTGCCGGGCTTTCGGAGGGAATCTTCGTCTATTTTGTGCATTCCTATTATGTACATGCAGAGGATAGAAATATTGTGAAGGCCATTTGCCAATATACGGACGCGGCGGACGCTTCGATTGAGTCGGCAAATGTCTTCGCCTGCCAGTTCCACCCGGAAAAATCGGGCGCGGCGGGGCTGCAAATGTTGAGGAATTTCCTTGCGATATAAGGCTGAACTTTTATAAATGAGATTTCAATTTTATCATGCTTTCATGTTTCCTATTGGTGGCGGAAATAAGCTCAAAACCTGATTTTAGTATTTTGAGCTTAACGGAAGCTTCCCTTTGGCGATGGAAGCGTTCCTTTGGTGACGGATATAAGCTCAAAAGCCTGAATTTGAGTTTTTGAGCTTAACGGTAGCTTTCCCTTGGTGACGGAAATAAGCTCAAAAACATGATTATGAGATTTTGAGCTTAGGAACTGTTCATCAATAACTCAGGAAATCTGCTTGTCTAAATTCCGCCCTGACTGCGTTGTCGTCAGTCGGCGATGCCCG
>CADCQU010000394.1 GCA_902803635.1 uncultured Lachnospiraceae bacterium
GCCGCCATGCTCGCCCGCACCCGGCCCGATATCTACAATGCAGTCAGCCGCCCGCATCGTATCCTCGTCATGCTCAACCACGATCAGCGTGTTGCCAAGATCGCGAAGACTCTGGAGGGTTGCCAGAAGCTTGTCATTGTCCCGCTGATGAAGGCCAATGCTTGGCTCGTCGAGGATGTACGCCACGCCCACGAGGCCGGAGCCGATCTGGGTCGCCAGACGGATGCGCTGCGCCTCCCCGCCGGAAAGGGTGCCCGTCCCACGCGAGAGTGTCAGGTAATCAAGCCCGACGTCGCGGAGGAAGCGGATGCGAGAGCGTATTTCCTTTAAGATCTGCCGTCCAATCGCCTGCTGGTGCTCACTCAGCTCCAGCTGGTCAAAGAAGACGACAAGCTTTTCCACAGAGAGCTCGGTCACGGCCGTGATGTTCACACCGCCCACCGTCACCGCGAGGGCCTCGGGCTTCAGCCGCTGGCCTCCGCAGGCCGTGCACGGGGAAAAACGCATGAATTTTTCGTACTCCGCCTTCGACCACTCCGAACCCGTCTCCCGGTAGCGGCGCGCGACATTTGCCAGAAGGCCCTCGAAGGCGATATCGTACACGCCGACCCCCCGCTGGCCCTTGTAATGCACCTTCATCGCCCTCCCCTCGGTTCCCTCGACCAGGACCTTGCGTATCCTCTCCGGGTAGTCCTGCCAGGGCGTGTCCAGGCGAAAATCGTAGGCCTCGCACATCGCCGCAAGGATGGCATGGGTAAACGACGAGGAATCCGTCGCACTCTGCCAGCCCGGAACGGCGATAGCCCCCTCGCTGATGGACAGCGAGGGATCGGGAACCATGAGGTCGATATCAAATTCCATCTTATAGCCAAGGCCCGCGCAGACAGGGCAGGCCCCGAAGGGGTTGTTGAAAGAAAAGCTCCGAGGCTCGATCTCCGTCACGGATATGCCGCAGTCCGGGCAGGCGAAGCTGGAGCTCAAGGTGAAGCTGTTGCCGTCCATCGTGTCAATCAGGATGAGGCCGTCCGTAAGGCCGAGGGCCGTCTCCAGCGAGTCGGTCAGGCGCTTCTCGATGCCGGGCTTCACGACCAGGCGGTCCACGACCACCTCGATGTTGTGCTTGAGGTTCTTGTCGAGCTGAATGTCCTCGGTCAGCTCGTAGACGTTCCCGTCGACCTGGACGCGGACATAGCCGCTCTTCTTCGCCTGCTCAAAAATCTTCTCATGGCGACCCTTGCGCCCCCGGACCACCGGAGCGAGCACCTGGATACGCGAACGCTCCGGCAGAGCCATCACCTTGTCCACCATCTGGTCGATGGTCTGCTTCTCGATGACCCGGCCGCAGTTCGGGCAATGCGGGATGCCAATACGGGCATAGAGGAGGCGCAGATAATCGTAAATCTCCGTCACCGTCCCCACCGTGGACCTTGGATTTCGATTCGTAGACTTCTGGTCGATGGAAATGGCAGGCGGCAGCCCCTCGATGCTCTCGACATCCGGCTTCTCCATCTGCCCGAGGAACATGCGGGCATAGCTGGACAGGGATTCCATGTACCTGCGCTGGCCCTCGGCATAAATCGTGTCAAAAGCCAGCGAGCTCTTCCCGGAGCCGGAGAGGCCGGTAAAGACGACGAGCTCCCCGCGGGGAATGTCCACGGAAAGATTTTTTAAATTATTAACATTCGCACCGCGTACCCGGATAAATTTCATTTCCCGTCCCATAAGGCACCTCTCGCTCATATGTTTGGTTTTATTATAGAACAAACGTTTTGTTTTCGCAAGCTTCCGTGGGATACTTTATAAAATATTTATAATTTCACTGTTACAGTTCAGGAAGCTGAACTGAAACAATTCACTCATCTAATAAAAATTCCGCCAGGACACGGTTGGAAATGTCCACACCCCGCTCCGTGAGGGACCACCAGCTCCCGTCCGCCTCCATGCGGACAGAAAGAAGCCCCTGGGCCTCTAGTTTTCGAAGAACGTCCCCATAAACCTCGGAGAGCTCCCGCCCAAACAGCGAAGCAAATGTCTTCTCCGAGACGCCCCGGTCCATGCGAAGGCCAAGAAACATGCACTCCTCCATCTCCGCCTTTACGGAGAGCACCTCCACATCCCGGGAGAGAGCAGAAAGCGCCTCCGCGTCCCCCAATAATATAGGAAGATACTCGTCCAGCTCGCGCGTATTGCTCCACCGCCTCTTCCCATACAAGCTCGCGGCGCCGATCCCAAATCCCAAATAGGGCCGCCGCTGCCAGTACCGAAGATTGTGGCGGCTCTCGAAGCCGGGCTTCGCATAATTTGAAATTTCATACCTTTGATATCCATACTCTCCCAGAATACGGTTCGCGGCACGGTACATTTGCCGCTCCAGCTCCTCGTCCGGCAGCGACAGGTTTCCCGTAAACAGCCCCTTCTCCTCCATGACAAAGAAGGGCGTCCCCTCCTCCAAAATCAGACCGTAGCAGCTCACATGCTCCGGCGAGAGCTCGACTACCGTCCGAAGGCTCCCCTCAAAATCCGCAAGCGTCTGTCCCGGCAGGCCAAACATCAGGTCCACGCTGACATTTGCCGCACCCGCCGCCCGAAGGGCCTTGTAGGAATCCAGAAAGTCCAGATAATTATGAATTCTACCGAGCAGCTGCAGCTCCCGGTCGTGAACCGACTGGAGCCCGAGGCTCACGCGGCTAATCTCGCCGGCCAGAAAGCCCAGCAGCTCCGGCGAAAAGGTTCCCGGATTCACCTCGCAGGTGATCTCCGCCCCTGGCAGCACGTCGAAGCTCTCGCGCACCGCCCTTAGAATAGAAAGAAGGCAGTCCGCCGGCAGGGCCGTCGGCGTACCGCCTCCCAGAAACACCGTATCCACGGGATATTTTTTATGGTTTTGGCAAATGCTCCCCCGCCCCACGGAAATATCAGCAGCCAGAGGCGCACGGTCGGCGGAGTCCATATTTGCCGAAAACTTCTCCCCCCGCAGCCGGATTTCCCGCACAAGGGCCTCTGCATACTGCCGCATCGTCTCCTCGCCCGCCGGCGCGGAGAGAAAGTCGCAGTACTTACACTTTCTAAGACAGAACGGAATGTGAATATACAAACCCAAGGGTTCCATACGTCAGTCCCCGTCGTCCAGCTTCAGGACGTTAAGGAAGGCATCCTTCGGAACCTCGACATTTCCGATCTGGCGCATCTTCTTCTTGCCTTCCTTCTGCTTTTCCAAAAGCTTCCGCTTACGGGAAATGTCGCCGCCGTAGCATTTGGCAAGGACGTCCTTGCGGAGCTGGCGGACCGTCTCGCGGGCAATGATCTTCGATCCAATCGCGGCCTGAATCGGGATGTCGAAAAGCTGGCGCGGAATCTCCTTTTTGAGCTTCTCACACATTTTGGAGCCACGCTCGTAGGCCGAGGGTGCATACACAATAAACGAAAGCGCGTCCACCGCCTCGTGGTTGACGAGGATATCGAGCTTCACGAGCTCCGACCGCTCATAGCCAATCGGCTCGTAGTCGAAGGAGGCATAGCCGCGCGAGCGCGATTTGAGCGCGTCGAAAAAGTCGTAAATAATCTCATTGAGCGGCATGCGATACGTTAAAACCGCACGGGAAGCCTCGATATAGTCCGTCCCTTCGTAAATGCCGCGCCGCTCCTGGCAAAGGGTCATGATCGCGCCGATGTACTCGGTCGTCACCATGACGGACGCACGCACGTAGGGCTCCTCCATGTACTCAATCTCCGCCGGATCCGGCAAATTCGAGGGGTTCGTGAGGTCGATCACGGTCCCGTCGGTCTTGTGGATCTTATAAATAACGGAGGGCGCGGTCGTGATGAGGTCGAGGTCATACTCCCGCTCCAGCCGCTGCGTGATCACATCCAAATGCAAGAGTCCGAGGAAGCCGCAGCGGAAGCCGAAGCCTAAGGCGAGCGAATTTTCCGGCTCGTACTGGAGGGCCGCGTCGTTGAGCTGGAGCTTTTCGAGCGCGTCGCGAAGGTCCGGATACCGCTGTGTATCTGCAGGATAGACCCCACAATACACCATCGACTGTGGCTCCTTATAGCCGGGCAGTGCCTCTGCGCAGGGCCTTGCGGCCTCCGTAATCGTGTCGCCCACGCGGCTGTCGCGGATTTCCTTGATACTCGCGGTCAGGTAACCGACCTCCCCCGCAGAAAGCTCCTCACAAGGGATGAACCGTCCCGGGCCAAAGTAGCCGACCTCGACCACGTCAAATTCCGCCCCGGTCGCCATCATGCGGATGCGCGTCCCCTTCTTCACCACGCCGTCCATGACGCGGCAAAAGACGATCACGCCCCGGTAGGAATCGTAGAGCGAGTCAAAAATGAGGGCCTTGAGCGGCTCGTCGGGGGAACCAGTCGGCGCGGGAAGCTTGTGCACGATCTCCTCCAGGACCGCGCGAACGTTCTGCCCGGTCTTCGCGGAAATGCAGGGCGCGTCGAGGGCCTCGATGCCGATGACCTCCTCAATTTCCTGTGCGACCTCCTCCGGGCGCGCGCTCGGAAGATCAACCTTGTTGATCACGGAAATGATCTCGAGGTCGTGGTCGAGCGCAAGGTACACGTTGCCCATCGTCTGCGCCTCCACGCCCTGCGTCGCGTCCACGACAAGGACCGCCCCGTCGCAGGCCGCGAGCGACCGGCTAACTTCATAATTAAAGTCCACATGCCCCGGCGTGTCAATGAGGTTGAAGATATATTCCTCGCCGTCGTCCGCCTTGTAGACCGTGCGGACGGTCTGGGCCTTGATCGTGATGCCCCGTTCACGCTCCAAATCCATGTTGTCGAGCACCTGCTCCTGCATTTCCCGCTCCGTGAGCAGCCCCGTCATCTGGATGATCCGGTCCGCCAGCGTGGATTTGCCGTGGTCGATGTGGGCGATGATACAAAAGTTTCGAATCTTGCTCCTGTCCATGGTCACCGTCTTCCTTCATATAAAGTAGAATCATTTTACCAAATAGATTCGGCAAATGCAAGATAGGGATTTCTTTCAAAAAACCCCTTGACAAAACAAACGTTCGGAATTATACTTACTTTACGAATTCGGCAAATGTTTCCGGCTGCAAATTCTGGTACACCTTTCTGTTTCCTCCGACCCACGGGAACCGAAAAGCTTCCATTTTGTAATTTTTTCCAGCTGCACGGTTGACTCCCAAAGCATTATTTTTCTGTCATTTTGAGGAGCAACGCGACGAAGAATCCCGTCAACTATAGCGAAAAACCAGAGGGGACGGGGCGTAGGTGTATTGAGTCCCTACGCGTATTTTTAAAAAGTGAATCCTTTTATGCGTACAAACATACAGCTGTTTTCTTTTTTGGAGGATCCCATGCGAAAATATATTGGCTCCCGTAAATTCTACCACCACGTCCTCATGGTGGCCCTCCCCATCGCGATCCAGCAGGCCATCACGAACCTCGTGGGCATGCTCGACAACATCATGATCGGCCGCGTGGGCACCTACGCGATGTCCGGGGTCTCCATCGTGAACCAGCTCCTCTTCGTCTTCTACCTCTGCATCTTTGGCGGTATGTCCGGTATCGGTATTTTTACCGCGCAGTTTTTCGGCGCCGGGAACGTGGAGGGCGTCCGCCATACCTTCCGCTTCAAGCTTCTGGTCTCCCTCCTTATCGTCGGCGTCGGCATTGCGCTATTTTCCCTCGCCGGCCCCTGGCTCATCAGCCTCTACCTCACCGCCGACGAGACCGGCCTTGCGGCCGCCGAAATCCTCTCGCACGGAGAGGGGTATCTGGGCGTTATGCTCGTCGGACTCGTCCCCTTCGCCCTCAAAGAGGCCTATGCCGACACCCTCCGTGAATGCGGGGAGACCGTCGTCCCGATGGCCGCCGGCATCGCTGCGGTTTTCGTAAATCTTGTGTTCAATTACATCCTGATCTTCGGCAAATTCGGCGCTCCCGCCCTCGGGGTCGTCGGTGCCGCCATCGCCACGGTGCTCTCCCGCTTCGTGGAAATGCTCATTGTAATTCTCTATACGCATACCCACGCAA
The DNA here is from genome assembly GCA_902803635.1 of uncultured Lachnospiraceae bacterium. Classification (GTDB taxonomy): domain Bacteria; phylum Bacillota; class Clostridia; order Lachnospirales; family Lachnospiraceae; genus Chordicoccus. The sequence goes on from CADCQU010000394.1 coordinate 6,013, forward strand.
AAAAGCACCCCTTTATCCAGGGTGCCTTCCGCTCGTTCCGTATTCCGGGCC
>CADCQU010000395.1 GCA_902803635.1 uncultured Lachnospiraceae bacterium
GGGAAGAGAAATGGTTCGGATTGCATCTTCGCATGGAATGACACTGAAACCTTGTGCAGAGGGCGATGAGCTGGCTCAATTTGGAGCGGATTGCGGCGGTTGTATGCGGATTAGTGACTATGAAAAAGCTATCGGCAAGCGGCTTAACGCACCAAGTAGGAAAGGTGCGAGAGCGGAATGCGCCTGTTATCTTGCATGTGATATCGGCGCGTACAACACCTGCAGGCATTTGTGCCGGTATTGCTATGCAAATGCCGAGCCGGAGATGGTAATAGCGCAGAGCCGTTTGCACGATCCTAAATCACCGTTCCTTATCGGCAATTACAGGGAGAATGATAAGATTCATGATGTAACACAGCAGTCATGGATTGAAGCGCAGACGCGGTTGCCACTGGAGGGAATCGTGTGATTTTTTACGGAAAATGGGGCAGGATTCCATTGTCTGGCATGTTACAAATCGCAGATGCGGGAGATGATGCGTTTGCAAGATGTCTACAAATGGTATCTGAGGGGCATTTGTTTGATGGTGCTGAAAAATAGGGGCTGGCGGTGCGATGGCTGCTGCCGGTTTTCATTTGTTTGACAAATGGATAATATATGCACGCACTTAGCGAAAGATATATTATATGTATAATTATCCTTGTGGATTGATGTTTTGCACAAAATTGGGTGTGGATTTTTTGTGCAGATTGATGAAAAAAATGGAAGTGGATTCATGTTTTGCACAAATTTTGACGGGAAAATTTGTGCGATATTCCGACTTGTCGAAGAGGGGTGGGTTTGCTAAGATGGGGATAGGAAGATGTTGGACGTGCCTGTGATTACTTGAAATTTTTCTGCAGGAAGGAGAGGGGGAGAGGCATGGGAAAGAAGAGGGCGAAGGACGCAAATGCTGCCGGTTCGAAGGCGGAGCTTCAGCCGGGGACGGAGAATGTTACGGGCGAGGATGTGAAGCTGGCAGACCGTGTAAAGGATTTGGAGAGGCTTGCGAGGCTTCGGCCAATCGATGACGACTTCATGCGGTGCATTTTTCGGGACAATCCTCGTCTTGCGGAGGACGTGGTGGGGACTATTCTGGAGGAACCGGAGCTGGATTTGAAGTCGGTAGAAACGCAGAGGGACTGCAAGCGGCTTGTCGGCGGAAGGTCCCTTGAGCTGGATGTGTACTGTGTTGCTGCAAATGGCAGAAAGTTTGACCTGGAGGTGCAGCGGGCGAAGCACGGGGCCGGACGGAAGCGGGCGCGGTACCATGCGAGCGTTCTGGACGTGGAAAGCCTGCGGGCAAATGAGGATTTTGGTGTCTTGCCGGAGACGAACACGATTTTCATTACGGAGTCGGACGTTTTTTCGCGGGGACTTCCGATTTACCATTTGGACCGGGTTTGCAAGGAGACGGGGGAGGCGTGGATGGATGGGACGCACATCATCTATGTCAATGGAGAGAATCGTGCGGATACGCCGCTGGGGCATTTGATGGCGGATTTCTGCAACCCGGATCCGAATACGATGCACAACCCGCTGATGCGGGAGGCAGTAAAACATTTCAAAGAATCTGAGGAAGGGGTGAAAACTATGTGTGAGATTTTTGACGAGATTCGTAGAGAGGGTGAAGAACGTGGAGAGAAGCGCGGAGAGAAGCGCGGAGAGAAGCGAGGAGAGAAGCGCGGTGAGAGGCGTGGAGAGAAGAGGGGGATTAAGAAGGGACAGATTCTTGGTACAGTTGCTACGATGCGTGAGGATGGCAGGAGCGACCAGGAAATTCAGAAGAGGTTGATAAAGAGGTATGGTTTATCGGAGAAGAAGGCGCGGAAGGCGGTACTTTTGCAGTATGCCTGATGGTCGTTTCTTAGGAAGGGGTGAAATTTATGTGTGAGATTTTTGACGAGATTCGTAGAGAGGGTGAAGAGAGGGGAATTAAGAAGGGACAGATTGAAGGGACAGTTACCACGATGCGAGAGGATGGTAAGAGTGATCAGGAGATTCAGAAGAGGTTGATGAAGAGGTACGGCTTAACGAAGAAGAAGGCGCGGAAGGCGGTACTCTTACAGTATGCCTGATGGTGGGACGTGAAGAAGGAGTGAATGAAGACGATGTGTGAGATTTTTGATGAGATTCGTAGAGAGGGCGAAGAGCGGGGAGAGAAGAGGGGGATTAAGAAGGGACAGATTGAAGGGACGGTTGCTACGATGCGTGAGGATGGCAGGAGCGACCAGGAAATTCAGAAGAGGCTGATAAAGAGGTACGGCTTAACGAAGAAGAAGGCGAGGAAGGCGGTTCTTTTGCAGTATGCCTGATTATATTGAAAAAACGGGAGCAGACCAGGTGATGGTTGCTCCCGTTTTTCTATACACAAAGCCTTTTCAGCTGTTCACATGATCGAACCAGTCGACCGCCGCCTTATGATAGCGGTACATCGCGGTGACTGTGTTTTTCAAGGTCGGATCGGCGTCTGTATCCGACAGCACGTCCTTTCCATAGGTCATAGCGGAATAGCTGCCGAGCTCCGTACCGCTGACGCTGAGCGTGTACGCATCATTTAACTCATACGCAGGAAGCTCCGTCTCAACATAGGCAAAGTGTTCGTTGTGGTTCTTCGCCGTGTAGTTGCCCAGACGGATACCGCTGATATCGGTGGCAGGACTGTCCTTGCGGAAGTAGAAGCGGAGGGCCGTCTTGCCAATGACTCACGCCGCAGCGGGGAGGCTGTTATCCCCGGTGTTCTCGGCCGGGAAGCTGATGATCTCGGCGGAACTGCTGTCCCCGGCATTTTCGGCGGTGGAGCCATTTGCCTCGCTATTCTCGCTATTCTCGCTCGCGGGGCTGTAGTCCTGGACGAGCTTGTCGTAGGCGGCGAGGGCTTCCTGGAGGCGGTTTTCGAGATCGGCGGCCTTGTAGAGGCCGGGGGCCTTGGCTTCGAGACCCTTCAGGGTGACGGGGAAGACGTTCGGCGTGTTGGAAAGATCGAGCAGGGGCGTTTCGCGGAGCTGTTCCGTCGTCTGGTAGACGAGGTCCACGGAAATGTAGTCTTCGCCGTTTTCGTCCTTCCAGCGGGAGAAGACGACCTTGCAGCCGATCGGCGTCTTGTTCTCGATGGCATTTGGCAGGTCGTACTCCTCAACGCCGAGCGCGGAGAGGACGCTGCCTACATTTGAATCATGCCCACAGAGGAATGTGAATACACGGTTCTCATAGTCGAGCTCGGAGGCAATCTCCTGCAGAAGCGGGTGGGCGACATTTGTCGCGACAAGGGGGGCGGTGAAGAGCAGGTCTCCGTACACGTCCTTGATCTCGGAAATGGCCTTCCACTGGTCGAAGGTGAGGTCCTTGCCAAATGCGGCTTTCTCGTCGTCGGCCTCGTAGTACTGGAGCACGAGGGCGTCGCTCACGCTGCAGCCGGTCTTGATGGAGCCGGTGCAGCCGGGCTCCTTGCCTTCTTCGAGGATGAGCTCCGTATCGTCCGTGCGAAAGCCGGTGAACTTGCCGCTTTTCCAGTCATCGGACTCCTCGATGTCGATGACATCGCTGAGGAGCTCGTAGTTGTCCGCAAGGCTTGCGATCTTATCGGCAAATAGCTCCGTCATCTGTGCCTTGGCCGCCTCCTTATATTCGTCCGAGGCAAATGTCAGCTGCGGCGTAAAAACGGGATCCATGGTGTCAAATTCCATGTGGGATTCGACCTGGAGGTTGGAGGTCGGCAGGAAGCCGGCCTTGAAATAGTTGGACGTGGCGATGGTCCGCTGCTTGGAATTGGCGTAGAAGCGCACTTCGTCCTCGGTCGGCTGGTAATTTTCCGGGATGAGGCCCTCGGACTCCAGCCATTTGCGGAAGAACTGGCCATTTTCGGTTTCCAGGACGCCGCCGCGGAGCGAGAGCTGGCTCGGACTGGAAGACCACTCGAACCAGTCGTGCGGGGTCAGGGTGTCCAGGGCGGAGCCCTTGCCGCTCATGGGGGAGCGGATGTTGTGGCGGCTTAAGACCACCACTTTCTGCAGCTTGTAGCCGTCACGGGAGATGGGATTTGTTTGGGATTCGGCCGGGGCGGGAGCCTCGGTCGGCTCGGGGGTGCTTTCGGACGATTCGGTTGTAGAGGTGAGGCTCTGGGTACTGGACGTTTCCGAGCTGGCGTCCTCCGCCTTGGAGGTGTCTGCCTGGGAGGTTCCGGAAGAGGGGCTTTCCGGCTTTGAGGTCGAGGAGGTTCCGCTTGCCGTTCCGGAACAGGCCGCAAGGGAGAGCGTCAGGCAAAGGATAAGAAATACGGTGCATAATTTTTTCATGTTTTGACTCCTTTCCAAGTCTTTTTTTTGTGATTTAAGTATACACGAAGAGAGGGGAAATGCAAAGGAGAATTTTTTGGGGGGGTGGGAGCTTTCGCCTTAGCGTGGGGCCCCTCTCCGTCACGGCTTCGCCGTGCCACCTCCCCCTCAAGGGGGAGGCAAGAGGAGCGGCGGTTCCTTGTTCGCTTGCCCCTTGGCTCCCCCTGAGGGGGAGCTGTCGGCGAAGCCGACTGAGAGGGGTGCAGATTTTGTTTGGAGAGAAAACGGGAAATGACAAATGGGAAATCTTGGTGTAGAATAGAGGAAGAATGGTTTCGGCGGGGATTGGCTTGAGGATTTCTAAACCTGCGGGACCGGGAGAGGGGGAGCGGGATGAAGTTTTTACGGGAGAATTGGATTGCGCTTTTGCTGCTTTTGGTGGCTGTCGTTTTTCTGGCGGTGGGCATTTGCCGGGGGGAGGCGGAGGCCGTGTGGCAGAAGGCGGTGCGGATTTGCATGGAATGTATCGGGCTTGGGTGAGGCGATGAAGAAGTTTCTTCCTATAATAAAAAGGGTTCTTTCCGCAGTGATAAGGCGGGGGAGGCTTTGGGTGCAGCTTGCGTTCACGGCCCTCTCGAACGGCTTCGTGCAGGGCTTTTCCACGGGACGCATTTACCAGGGGGATACGAAGCGGCTCTGCCTGCCGGGGCTCAATTGCTACAGCTGCCCGGGGGCGCTTGGGGCCTGCCCAATCGGTTCGCTGCAGAATGCGCTTGCGGACGGGCGGTTTCGGTTTCCGTTCTACGTGGTGGGTTTCCTCCTCTTTTTCGGGGCGGTGCTTGGGCGGTTCGTCTGCGGCTTTCTCTGCCCGTTCGGGTTGGTGCAGGAGCTTCTCCACAAGATTCCGTTTCCCAAAAAGATACGGGTACTGCCCGGTGAGCGCATTTTTCGAAAGTTAAAGTATGTTATCCTGGCGCTTTTCGTGATCTTGCTCCCGCTCCTCGTGCTGGATATCACCGGGCGCGGGCAGCCGTGGTTTTGCAAATACATTTGCCCGTCGGGGACGCTTTTCGGGGGCCTTCCGCTCGTCGCGACAAATCCACCGCTCCGGGCGGTGCTGGGCTTTTTGTTTCGCTGGAAGGTCGCGATCCTTCTGGCGGTGGTCCTGCTCTCGCTCCTTGTGTACCGGCCGTTCTGCCGTTACCTCTGCCCGCTCGGCGCGATTTACGGCTTATTTAATAAGAAGGCCCTCCTCCGCTACGAGCTGGACCAGGACAAATGCATTTCCTGCGGCAAATGCGAGAAGGCGTGTCCGATGGCCATCAAGGTTACGGCAAATGTGAACAGCATGGAGTGCATTCGCTGCGGAGCCTGCCGCGCGGCTTGCCCGCGCGGGTGTATACATCTAAAGGGGACATCCAAATGTAAGGGGGAGGAGAGACGGGTAGAAACGGAGAGGTGTGATAGTTAATCATAGAATCATAGATGATAAAGGAGAGGAATGAGATGAAGAAAAAGATTACGACGGGTCGGCGGACGATGATGGTGATGCTGCTTTCGGCGGTGCTGGGGCTTTCTGGCTGCGGCGGGGCCGTCTCGAACGAGGAAGGCGCGGCGGGCCGGTCGAGCTCGAAGGCGGCGGAGATAGCGGACAAGGCGAGCTCGAAGGCGGCGGAGATAGCGGACAAGGCGAGCTCGAAGGCGGCGGAGA
>CADCQU010000396.1 GCA_902803635.1 uncultured Lachnospiraceae bacterium
GGCCAGACAAATGAAAGGACGGCGGGCATTTGCATGCATTTTTTTCATCCCTTGGTCCCTCCTCTCGAAACGCCGGCCATGATTTTCTTGCGGAAAATCAGGAAGAGGATGATGAGCGGCACGGAAATGACCACGACGGCGGCCATCATCGCGGGGATGTTCTCACGGCCCATGCCATTTTCGCGGAGCTCCTGGATACCGTTCGAGACCAGGAAGTAGGCCGAATCGTCGGTGATGAGGCGCGGCCAGACGTAGGAGTTCCAGCACTCGATGACCTTGAGGATCGTGATGGTGACGATGGTGGGTTTACAAATCGGCACCATGACCTTCCATAGATACCGGAAATCGGAAGTCCCATCCACCTTCGCGGCCAGGTACAGCTCCTCGGGCACCTGGGCGAAATTCTCGCGCAGGAGATAAATGTAGAAGACAGAGGTAATCGAGGGCAGAATCAGGCCCTGGAAGCTGTTCCGCATATTGAGATTGGTGATGGTCACGAAATTTGTGATGATGACCATCTCGTTCGGGATCATCATGAGGGCGAGGAAGATCATGAAGAGCACGTCGCGGCCGAAGAATTCAATCCGTGCAAATGCGTAGGCCGCAAGGACGGTCACAACCAGCATCGCCGCCGTCGTGATGACGGTGAAGATGAGCGTGTTGAGGAGGTACTGTCCCAGCGGCACCGCCGTGAAGACCTCGCGGTAGTTTTCGAGGGTCGGCGAGAGCGTGAAGAAGGTGGGGACGTACTCCGAGTTGTAGGCACCGTAGCTCTTCAGCGAGGTCAGGATCATCCAGTAGAAGGGGAAGAGCACGAGCAGCGCCCAGATGGTCAGGAAAATATAGATCAAGGTGCCGCGGGCGGCCTTCTCCCGCCGGGCCTTCGCCTCAATCTGTTTCAATTCATAAGAAGATTCCATGGGAAAACCTCCGTGGTGCGAATTTTCTTTCATTTGTCAGGAAATATACACGAACTTCTTCCGAAGCAGCATGTTGATGGCCGTGATCGTCAGGACGATGACAAAGAGAATGAGGGCCGCCGCCGCCGCGTAGGAGGGATAGCCGCCGGAATCCCCGTAGAGCATGTCGTAGACGTAGCCGACAATCGTGTTCATGCCGGCCGCATTCAGGTTCGTCCCGAAGAGGGCCACCGCGTCGCTATAGGCCTTGAAGGCCCCGATGAAGCCGGTGATGACCAGGTAGAAGATCGAGGGCGAGATCATCGGGAGCGTGATCCTCCGGAAAATGCGCCAGCGGGAGGTTCCGTCGACCCGCGCCGCATTGTAATAGTCCTTGTTGACCGAAAGAAGGGCGCTCGTAAGGATGAGGACCTTGAAGGGCAGCACGACCCAAATGGTGTAGAAGCACAGGACGAAGAGCTTTGCCCAGTACGGCCCGTCGATAAAGTCCACGGAGGGGCCGCCGAAGAAGTTGATGAGCATGTTCACCAGGCCTTCCGAGTACGGCGTCTTTTTGAAAAGAATCATGAAGACCAGACCAATCGCCAGCGTATTTGTCACGTACGGCAGGAAATAGACGGTCTGGAAAAGGTCACGGAGCTTCGTGATGGACGTAAGCGCGAGTGAGATGAGCAGGGCCAGCAGCGTCGAGAGCGGCACCGTGATGATGACCAGAAGGAAGGTGTTCTTGATCGCCTGCAAAAAGTACGGGTCATGCAGGACGAAGGAGTAGTTGTAGGCACCGTACCCGAAAAATGTCTGGGACGCGGAGTTGTAGCCTTCCTCCACCGAGTAGATGAAGACGTCCACCAGCGGATAGACCATGAAGATGCCGAGGAAAATGAGGGCGGGCAGCAGGTAGAGCCAGCCCTTCAGGCTTTTTTTACTCATGTTTCGCCCTCCTTACTCCTTCACCTCGAAGCGGATGCGCTCGCCGGTCTTCTTGTCGAAGAGGTGGACCTTGCGCGGTTTTAAGGCAAAGCGCACTTCCTTGCGCGTGGTGTCCATATGGAAGTCGGTGCTGATGATGCTGCGGATCTGCTCCGCCTGCGAGCCCTCGTGGGTGGAGACGATGGACACGTCGCGGCCCATGACCTCGACGGCGCGGACCTTGCAAAGGAGCGGTCCCTCATCGTCGACCCAGAAGCCCTCCGGACGGATGCCCACGGTAACCTCCTGGTCCGGCACGCCGGAGATTTTGAGGACGCGGTCCTTCCCGATGACGAGCTCGCCCTTCTCGACGCGGCCGTCGAAGACGTTGATGGCCGGTGTTCCAAGGAATTTCGCGACAAATAGATTCACCGGATCGTCGTAGACTTCCTGGGGCTTCCCGATCTGCTGTAGAATGCCGGCTTCCATGACGACGATCATATCGGAAATGCTCATCGCCTCGTCCTGGTCGTGCGTGACAAAGACGGTGGTAATGCCGGTCTCACGCTGGATGCGGCGGATCTCCTCACGGGTCTGCAGGCGGAGACGCGCGTCGAGGTTCGAGAGCGGCTCGTCGAGAAGGAGCACGCGGGGGCGTTTCACGAGTGCGCGGGCAATCGCGACGCGCTGCTGCTGTCCGCCGGAGAGCTCGCCCGGCCGGCGTTCCAGAAGATGGTCAATCTGGACGATCTTCGCGGACTCGGCGGCTTTCTTCTTCATCTCCTCCTTCGTCATTTTGTCCTTCCCCTTCAGGTTCTCGAGCGGGAACATGATGTTCTGCAGGACGGTGAGGTGCGGGTAGAGCGCGTAGTTCTGGAAAACGAGGCCGACGCCGCGGTTTTCCGGAGGAAGCTTGGTCACGTCGATGTCGCCAAAGAGAATCCTTCCCGAGCTGGGCGCAAGAAGCCCGCAGATGAGGTTCAGCGTGGTGCTCTTCCCGCAGCCGGAGGGACCGAGGAGGGCGATCAGCTTCCCGTCCGGGATCTCGAAATCGAAATCGTTGACGGCAATGACATCCTCCTTAATCTTGCGGTTCCGGTTCGGGAACTTCTTCGTCAAATGTTCCAATACTACCTTCATATAGAGTCTCCTCCCTTGTGAAACAAATAATAGGACAAAGGCGTCCGTCCCCTCCATGATACCACAAAATTCACAAAAGCGTGCAAAATATTGTTCCTCAGATGAAAGAAATCTATTGTCTTTGGGTGGGGCCGAAGCCAAAGAGAGCATCTTGCACGCACAGGGGTGGGCTGTTATAATTACCATTATAAATAGGAAGAAACACAGGAGGTCGCCATGCCGGTCTTTGATTTTGGGAATATAAAAAATGAGAAACCTGCGCAAACAGTATGCACGTACATGGTGCGGGAGACAAATACGCGCGAGATCACGCGGGAGCAGCCTTTTCTGGTGCTTGCGGAGCAAGTGGGAGGAGCGGCCGAACGGGCATCACAAACCCCCCTCCCCCACCACGTCTCCGGGACCTTTGCCGACCTGCGTATGCGCTCGGCCTTCCTGGTCGGCGAGGCCAAGACGCCCTACGACATCCTGGACATCGACGCCCGCTTCATCAGTCTTGTCAAATGGCTGGGCGAGAACCGTATCCGTGTCCGTCTTTCCGGCGAGCACACGGCAAATGGCTACGCGGTGACGAAAATCCGCGAGATTGCCTTCGGCGGGGACAGCCGGCTCTCGGCGGAGGACGGCTTTTTGCAGTACATGATCGGGCGGCTCCTTGCCTCCGACGCCCCCGGCGAGGAGCCGGAGGAGGAGGCCGAGGAGGGCGACGACATGAAGCTCACGAGCCTCCAGAGCATCACCGACTTCCTAAGCTGCGCCGGCCGGACGCTTCCCAACAACATCCGCCTCTGGGCCCGGCGGAACCTCGCCGTCGCCCGCTCCGCGGAGGTCACCCCCGAGGAGCGGCGGCATGCGCAGCGGGCCCTCTCCATCATGCTCAACATCCAGTGGAAGAGCAGCTACTTTGAGGCCATCGACCCCGTGGAGGCCCGCCGTATCCTCGATTCAGAGCTCTACGGCATGGAAAAGGTCAAGCAGCGGATTGTTGAGACCATCATCCAGATCAACCGCACCCACACCCTCCCCGCCTACGGCATCCTCCTCGCCGGCCCGGCGGGCACCGGCAAGTCCCAGGTGGCCTACGCAATCGCGCGGATCCTCCGCCTCCCGTGGACGACCCTCGACATGAGCTCCATCCGCGACCCCGAGCAGCTCACCGGCAGCTCGCGCATCTACGCAAACGCGAAACCCGGCATCATCATGGAAGCCTTCGCCGCGGCCGGCGAGTCGAACCTCGTCTTCATCATCAACGAGCTCGACAAGGCCTCGGCGGGCAAGGGCGGCGGCAATCCCGCGGACGTCCTCCTCACCCTCCTCGACAACCTCGGCTTCACGGACAACTACCTGGAATGCATGATTCCAACGGGAGGCGTATATCCAATCGCCACGGCAAATGACCTCTCCGCGATCAGCGCTCCCCTCCTCTCGCGTTTCGCGGTCATCGAGATTCCGGACTACACGGCAAATGAAAAACAGGTAATTTTCCGAGGCTATGTCCTTCCCAAGGTCCTCTCCCGCATGGGCATGCGCCCGGAGGAATGCGAGGTCACCGACGACGGCCTTGCGACCATCGTGCGGGAATTTGCCGGCGCCTCCGGCATCCGCGACCTCGAACAGGCCGCCGAGCATTTGGCGGCAAATGCCCTCTACCGCATCGAGGTCGGCCATTTGCCCAAGGTCACCTTCGGGGAAACCGACATAAGGGAGCTTCTGGAGTAGAAAATGCATCCCAGGCCTGTCATTCTGAGCGAAGCGAAGAATCCCGTAAGGCTTTTCCTGTCATTCTGAGCGAAGCGAAGAATCCCGTCATCTAAGAAGGAGGCAATCAATGAGAACAAGAGAAGAGGCCCTGTCCTACGGGCTTTCGTTTCCGGACACATACCAGGACGCGCCCTTCCACGACGAGAACTGGCAGCTCGTCCGCTATAAGGGCAACCGCAAGGCCTTCTTATGGACCTATGAAAAGGACGGGTACATTTGCCTAAACGTGAAGGTCGCGCCGGAGAAGGCGTTCTTCTGGCGGGACATTTATGTATCCGTGCTGCCCGGTTACCACCAGAATAAGGAGCACTGGAATACGATTATTCTCGATGGAACCGTGCCGGATGCGGATGTGCGGCTCATGATCGCGGAGAGCTACGACCTCATCAGCGACAGCCCGGTGAAGCGCATTTATGAGGCCGTGCGGAAGATTCCAAAAGGCAAGGTCGCGACCTACGCGCAGGTCGCGGAGCTCGCCGGCGACAAGAAAATGGCCCGCGCGGTGGGCAACGCCCTCCATAAGAACCCAGACCCGGAGAACATTCCCTGCTTTCGCGTCGTGAACGCCAAAGGCGAGCTTGCCGGGGAATTTGCCTTCGGCGGCCCCGGAGCCCAGGCCGCCCTGCTCATCGCGGACGGCATCGAGATCAAGGACGGAAAAGTGGACCTGGAAAGGTACCAATGGAGGCTTTGAAAAAGACGAAAAACATAAAATAAAATAGACGAAAAAGATAAAATGAAAAGGACGAAAAACATAAAATGAAAAAGACGAAAAACATAAAATGAAAATGACGAAAAACATAAAATGAAAATTACGAAAAACATAAAATGAAAATGACGAAAAACATAAAATAAAGGTGACGAAAAATATAAAATAAAAGTGACGAAAAATACAAAATAAAATTTGCGAAAAATATATCAAGACGGGCGCTCACGCCATCCCCGCCGCCGAGAAGGGCCTTTTGAAGTTCGAGCAGCGCATCCGTGAGCACAACCAAAAAGCTCTGGCAAATGTAGACCACCCGAAGCCCACCTACCGAGAGCCCACCTTAAAGCTCATCATCTGCGCCAATGCCCCCATGGCCTTCACCACCGAAAACGGCATCCACGTGATTCCGGCGGGGTGTCTTCGGGATTGAACTGTTGCAAGAAAGAACTTTACAATTCGAAATGGAGGGGATCATGACTATCGAAGAAATCCGCGCCGGCGAGACGGAGAATGTGGAATACAAAGTCGAACTGCCCTCGAAAAGCATCAAATACATGAAGTCCGTGGTGGCCTTCTCCAACGGAAATGGCGGGCGGATTGTCTTTGGCGTGGAGGACGGAACCTGGGAAGTCGTCGGAATTTCCAGGGACAAGCTTTTTGAGACGAAGGACGCAATTACAAATGCCATCGCCGACAGCTGTGAGCCGATGATTTTCCCGGACATCTATTTTCAGGACATCGGCGAGAAGACGGTCATCGTGGTGGACATCGAACCGGGGAGACGGAAGCCCTACTACATCAAAGCCCTCGGACTGAAGGAGGGGACATTTGTCCGTGTCAGCGGAACAAGCCGGGTTGCGGAAGGCTACAAATTGCAGGAGCTCGTGCTGGAGGGGAACAACGAGAGCTTCGACCAAATGCCCGCACAGGGGCAGTCGGTAACCGAGGAGGAAATTTCCGCCCTTTGCCGGCAAATGCAGGAAACCGCACTTCAAAACAGTAAATCCGAGGAGGAGCGCAGGAACGTAAAGCCGGTAACGAGGAACACACTGATCAGCTGGGGGCTTCTGGTGGAAAAAGGCGATACGATTCTCCCGACAAATGGCTTCTGCCTGCTGGCCGGGAAAGAAATGCCTGGTATTCTCTCCAAGACGCAGTGCGGGGTCTTCAAAGGAAGTACGCGGGCGGTATTTGTCGATCAAAAGACCTATGAAGGCCCGCTTTCCCGACAAATAGAGGAGGCGTATCAATTTGTCCTTCGCGCCATGCGCGTGGGTGCGAAAATCGATGGAATTTATCGAGAAGATACATATGAACTGCCTCTGCGCACAGTGCGTGAAATGATCTGCAACGCTGTATGCCACCGGTCGTACCTCGAACCCGCGTGTGTACAGGTTGCTTTTTATGACAACCGTCTTGAAGTAACCTCCCCGGGAATGCTCATGGGAGGCGTCACGCTCGCAAAGATGCGGGAAGGTTACTCAAAAGTCCGCAACAAAGGCATCGCCGCTGCATTTGCCTACATGAAGATCATAGAGCGATGGGGCAGCGGGATTCCCAGAATGTACGAGGACTGCAAAGACTACGGCCTGCCAGAGCCAGACCTCATCGACCTGGACGGCGATTTCCGGGTGAACCTATACCGGATTCCACTGGAGAAGATACAGACAGCTGAGGGAATGGCATCGAGGAAAGAGCTTAAGATAGATGACGGAGTGGCTGACACGGGGATTGGTGAGGAGACCAATAAAGTGACTGATGAGGTGACCAATAGGGTGATTGATGAGGTGACTGATGAGGTGACTGATGAGGTGACTGGACGGGTGATTGATGGGGTGACTGGTGCGAGGACAGACGAGGTGACCGATGAGGCGAGCAGTATTGTAAAAACGGAAGAAGCAATATTGGAAATACTTAGAAAAAATCCATATGTAACATACCAACAGATTGCAAGTGAATACGGAGCAAGCCGAAAGACAATCGCAAAACATATTGGGCGGCTAAAAGAAAAGGGAAGGATTGCGCGTGTCGGCACAAACAAGACAGGATATTGGGAAATTATTTGAGTATTTGGCAAATGCGGAGAAGATTGAGCTGATGCGTCTCGAAAAGACCCTGTTCATGAACTTCGAGAATGACGTGGCCTATGCTGTTGGAGACCGCCGCATCGTTCTAATCGGGTGCCAGAGCACAGGAACGATAACATCCCCCCTCCGCATCCTGCTCTACGTGGCGCGGGAATAGGAGAACTTCTTCTCCGTCGAGGTCAGAAATTGAACGGGCAAAATCGGAAATGAAGGATTATCTTATAAGAAAAAGGAAAAAGAGATGAAGTGGAATGAGTTGAAGGAAGAGTTGAAGAAGAGTGATCTGATTTCTCAAGAAATCATTGAGGAGGCAGAGACTGAAGCAAGGATTATCTCCGCTATAATTCGTCAAAGGTCCGAACTCGGGCTTTCCCAACGTGATTTGGCCAAGTTTTGCGCTGCTCCGCAATCGTCCAAATCGTCATACATTTGACCGATTTCTTTGAACGAATAGGGATAATATGTGCATACGTTGTTTAAAAATATGAAATAAAAGTTGTGGATGCACGTTTTGCACAAAAAAGGGTGTGGATTTTTTGTGCACTTTTCTGAAAATTTTGGCTGTGGATTCATCTTTTGCACAAAAATTGAGCTGAAAATTTGTGAACTATTCCGTCTTGCAAATTCTGTGGATACATTGGTATCATATATTTGCCCGGGCTGAAAACTTTCGACAAAACAGATGCAGCGAGAAGGCATTTGTGCTAAGATGATAGAAAGAAGGTGCAACC
>CADCQU010000397.1 GCA_902803635.1 uncultured Lachnospiraceae bacterium
CCGGGCGTGATTACGGTCGTCGGACTTGCGTCGTCGCTCTTTGACCAGTTCGCGAAATACGCGCTCATTTTCATGTCGCTGGTCTCTGCGACCATCACGTTCCTGAACCACCGCATGGATCACAGGCGCTACTATGAGAACTGGGTGCGGTACCGCGGCGCGGCTGAGGATATTAAGAAGGAATGCATGCAATTCCTGAACCGTTGCGGCGACTATGAAAATCTTGAGACCCCGGCTGCCGAGAGGCTATTTGCCAATCGGATTGAGGGCGTTGCCGAGAAGGAGTGCGACAACTGGAAAAATCTCCTGGACGATAGCTATCAGGGCTACAAGAATGAGAGCGCCGCGCAACAGAATGGAAACTCTGGGCAGCCGAATGGAAATGTCGGACAACTGAATGCGAATGCTGGCCAACCGAATGAGGCGGGTATACCGAACGGAAACGGAGAAGGAACAGCCCGAACTCCGGGAAATGAAGCGGGGACGGGCGGAAAAACGAGAAAGACGGTGAACGGTACGGACTCAGCAGGCAGGAAGTAAACGAAAAAGGACGAGGAGAAACTCTCGGCCCGGCACAACAAAGCTGAGGGCAGGGGTTAACCCTTTGGTTAAGCAACTTGATCAGGGGATGGAGCACCCACGGGGCTGAGTTGCGTGCGTAGAGGAGAGGGATGACCCTCGGATGGGATTCAACAAAGCTGGGAGAAGGTACCGGAGGAGCGGGCATTTGCCGAAAGGGGGAAGTATGGAGCGGAATTATCATACGCATACACCGCGTTGCAACCATGCCTTTAATACGGAGCGGGAGTTTGTGGAAGGGGCGATTGAGGCCGGCATGAAGGTGCTGGGCTTTTCGGACCACTCGCCGTATATCTTTGACGGGGATTATTATTCGACGTTCCGGATGCGGCCGGAGATGGTGGAGGACTATGTGACATCGATTCTGCGTCTCAAGGAGGAGTACAAGCGCGATATAGAGATTCATGTCGGGCTGGAGATGGAGTATTACCCGAAATATTTTGAGAGGCTTTGTCGCTTTTTGGAGGACTTCCCGCTGGAGTACGCGCTCCTTGGTCAGCATTGCATGGAAAATGAAATTGGCGCGCATTATTCGGGGACGTACACGGAGGATTTCGGGCTTCTGCAAATGTTCGTGGACCAGATGATTGAGGCATTTTCGGTTGGCAAATGGCTGTATGTCGCACACCCGGATATTCTGAATTATCCGTATAACCGGCCGGAATACCGCACGGAAATGCGGCGGCTCTGCGTGGCGGCGAAGGAGCGGGGGATTCCGCTGGAGATTAACCTTCTGGGACTCAAAACCCGGCGGAGCTATCCGAACCGCCCGTTCTGGGAGACGGCGGCGGAGGTCGGGAACGAGGTCGTCTTGGGCGTGGATGCGCACAAGGTGGAATGGCTGGTGATGCCGGAGATCGAGGAGGAGGCCATGGGCTGGGTGCGGGAGCTCGGGCTGAAGATGGCTCCTGATTTTGAGCTTGGCGTGGGGAGGCACATCGGGCTGCGGTGAGAGGGGCATTGGAAAACATTTGCCATCTTGCATTTTTCGGGAAACGTGGCATAATGGGGGTTAAATATTTGCCACAGGAGGTTTCGGGGTATGGAACATTTGACGACGGTCCGGGAACTTTTTAAGGAGACGGACAAATTCATTGGTACAAAGGTGAGCGTGGGCGGCTGGGTCCGCAGCATCCGGGATTCGAAGACCTTTGGCTTTCTGGTGCTCTCGGACGGCTCGTTTTATAATACGCTGCAGGTGGTTTTCCACGACCAGATGGGGAACTTTACGGAGGTTTGCAAGCTCAACGTTGGCTCGGCGGTAATCGTTAAAGGAACGCTGGTCGCGACCCCGGAGGCGAAGCAGCCATTTGAAATCCAGGCTGACGAAGTGGTGGTCGAGGGCGCGTCCGCGCCGGACTACCCGCTGCAGAAAAAGCGCCACAGCCTGGAGTTTATGCGCACGATGCCGCACCTTCGCCCGCGGACGAACACCTTCCAGGCGGTTTTCCGCGTCCGCTCGCTCATCGCCTATGCGATTCACAAATTCTTCCAGGAGAGGAATTTTGTGTATGTCCATACGCCGATTATCACGGCCTCGGACGCGGAGGGCGCCGGCGAGATGTTCCAGGTGACCACGCTGCCGCTCGACAAGCTCCCGCTGACCGAGGACGGCCAGGTGGATTATACGAAGGACTTCTTCGGGAAGATGACGAACCTCACGGTCTCCGGGCAGCTCAACGTCGAGCCCTTCGCCCAGACCTTCCGCAGCGTGTATACATTTGGTCCGACCTTCCGGGCGGAGAACTCGAACACCGCCCGCCATGCGGCAGAGTTCTGGATGATCGAGCCGGAGATTGCATTTGCCGATCTTGAGGATGACATGGAGCTCGCCGAGGCGATGCTGAAGTACATCATTCGTTTTGTTCTGGCAAATGCGCCGGAAGAGCTGCAGTTCTTTAACCAGTTTGTGGACAAGGGCCTCATCGAGCGTCTGGAGCATGTCGCCTCGTCGGATTTCGGGCGCGTGACCTATACCGAGGCGCTCGAGCTGCTTTTGAAGTCCGGTCGGAAGTTCGATTATCCTGTCAAATGGGGCGTCGACCTGCAGACGGAGCACGAGCGGTACCTGACGGAGGAGATTTTCAAACGGCCTGTTTTCGTGACGGATTACCCGAAGGAGATCAAGGCCTTCTATATGAAGCAGAATCCCGACGGGAAGACGGTGGCGGCGATGGACTGCCTCGTGCCGGGCATCGGCGAGATCATCGGCGGCTCGCAGCGCGAGGAGGATTACGGGAAGCTGAAGGCCCGCATGGAGGAGCTCGGCATGGACCTTGCCCAGTACCAGTTCTACCTTGACCTCCGCAAATACGGGACGACCCGCCACGCGGGCTTCGGGCTCGGCTTCGAGCGCTGCGTGATGTACCTGACGGGCATGGCAAATATCCGCGA
>CADCQU010000398.1 GCA_902803635.1 uncultured Lachnospiraceae bacterium
AAAGTCTGTCATCCTGAGCGAAGCGAAGGATCCCGTCAGGTTTCAACGTTTGAGGTAAAGCCTGTCATCCTGGGCGGAGCGAAGGATTTCATCAGGTTCGGATGTACAATTATTTAGGAGGTGTCTGGCGTGACGATACAGGAAGTAGCTAAGAAATTTCAGGAGTTGTTTGGAGAGACAAATGGCGCAGGCACGTTTTTTGCGCCGGGGCGCGTGAACCTCATCGGGGAGCATACCGACTATAACGGCGGCCATGTGTTCCCGTGTGCGCTGACGATGGGCATTTACGGGGTCATGCGGAAGAGGGAGGACAGGGTTCTCCGCTTCTATTCGCTCGATTTCCCGGAGGACGGCGTGGTCATGTCCTCGCTCGACGAGCTTGCACCGCTGTCCGACAAGGGCTGGACCGCCTACCCGAAAGGCGTCGTGTGGGCATTTGCCAAAAAAGGATACGTGGTGCCGGCGGGCTTTGATTTCGTGATCGGCGGAGACATCCCGAGCGGCAGCGGACTTTCCTCCTCCGCCGCGCTGGAGGTTCTGACCGGGGCGGCCCTTCGGGATACGTTCGGCTTTACCGACCTTACCAATGTGGATCTTGCACTCATCGGCCAGCTCTCGGAGAATGAGTACAACGGGATGCAGTGCGGCATCATGGATCAGTTCGCCTCGGCGATGGTAAAGGAGGACTGCGCGATCTATCTCGACACTTCGCGTCTGGAGTACACCTATGCACCGCTGCAGCTTGCGGATGCCTCTATCGTGATCACCAATTCTAAGGTGAAGCATGCGCTCGTAGGCTCGCCCTACAACGACCGTCGCCGGGACTGCGCGAAGGCGCTGGCCTGCTTTAAGGAGCATTTGCCGATTGAATCGCTCGGCGAGATGACGGTAGACCAGTTTGAGACCTACAAGGATCTTCTGCCCGATCCGGTTGTGCGCGTGCGCGCCCGCCATGCGGTCTATGAAAATGCAAGGACGATCCAGGCACTCTCGGCCCTGCAGGCGGGGAACCTGGCGCGTTTCGGGGAGCTTATGAACGCCTCCCACGTCTCCCTCCGGGACGATTACGAGGTTTCCTGCCCGGAGCTGGACCTTCTTGCGGCGGCGGCCTGGGAGGTTCCCGGCGTGATTGGAAGCCGGATGACCGGCGGCGGTTTCGGCGGCTGCACGGTGAGTATCGTGGAAAATGCGGCCCTCCCGCAGTTCCAGGAGGCGCTTACCTCCGTCTACGAGGACGCTTACGGCAAATGCCCGGAGTTTTACATCGTACGCCCCGGCGAAGGCGCACGGGCGCTGGAGATGTAATTGCTTAAATGCGGGGAGACTCTTGCCTCCCCCTCGGGGGAAGCTGACTCTGTCATTCTGCGGAGTAAAGCCACAAAGACTCTTGCCTCCCCCTCCAGGGGGAGGTGGCACGGCGAAGCCGTGACGGAGAGGGGCACCCGAACGAGGGATTGAAAAAGAATGACTTCCCTGTTGAAGCTTGCAGTGGAGATGAAGTATACTGGATAGGAGGTCGAAAACCAGAGCACGGAGGGAAGCGAAATGGTACTGCACGAAGTGGAATGCTGCGATACGGTGGAGGTGCACGAGGACCGGGTGCGGGACGTTCGGGCGCACATGCCGAAGGAGGACGAACTGTATGACCTTGCGGAGCTTTTCAAGGTCTTCGGCGACAGTACGCGCATCCGCATCCTCTTTGCGCTCTTTGAGGCGGAAATCTGCGTCTGCGACCTTGCGGAAACCCTGGGAATGACCCAGTCGGCCGTCTCCCACCAGCTGCGCATCCTCAAGCAGGCACGGCTCGTCAAGAGCCGCCGCGAGGGGAAGTCTGTCTACTATTTCCTTGCAGACGACCACGTGCGGACCATCATCGACCAGGGACTGGAGCATGTGGAGGAGTGACCGTCATCGCCGAAGGCGATTCGATTCAGGGATGTTCGAAGGACACGCCCCAGCAGAATGACAGAAACCGTTGCATTGGATGCTAACCTTACAGTTGGAAGAATTTTTTCAAACAGGCTTGTCGATGGAATTTTCCTCATCGACAAGCCTGTTTTTGCATAGGAAATATAAAGAAATTTATAGAAATGGATTGACGTTTTGTACAAAAAATCAAACGCTTGTTTGTGAAATATTCCGATATTGCGGATTTTACGCCGATGTTGTAACATGAACGCAACGAGAGGTAGTGCTCGTGGGGATGCATCTTCCAGGTAGCAAGACAGTTTCATCATAGGAGCCATTTCTATTGGCAGCTGTAAGTTACTGTTCAACTTCAGGTGATCAAAAAATCGGAATGTTTTTCCTCGTGTAAAGCTTGTCATTCTGAGCGAAGCGAAGAATCCCGTAATGTTTTTCCGG
>CADCQU010000399.1 GCA_902803635.1 uncultured Lachnospiraceae bacterium
AGGAGCTTGTCCATGCGGACGCTCCCTTTTTCCTTCATTTGCCGATAATTCTTCCGGCAGTAGCCAAAATTCTTAAAGAGAGCCCCTTTTCGAAGCACGCGCCCCAGCAAATGCCGGTAAAGCCGTCTCTTTCCCTTAGAGGAAAGAACGTCCATAGACGAATACCGTCGATTCAGCAGTTGTACATGGTCCGGCAGTCGGGAGACGAGTTCCCCCTGGCCAAGCATAACATAAAGAAAACACTCGTACGTTGCCGGGTCAAAGCGTTTCATCAACTCCAGAAGAGCCACCTCGGCTCCCCCGCGACCCATTGTGTTCATCACAAACAAGACTTTCTTCCGTCCACGCATTTGTCTCTCCTTCCCGTTTCCGCGAAGCAGCCGTTTCATATCATGTTGCGAAAACCCTGTGCAATTAATTGCAGAGTTCTCTCCTTCCCCATCAGGAGAAGTGTCCGTTCCAAACCATGTTACAGAAACCCTGTGTTATCATTCGTAAACCCTTTCATTATACAGGATAGGCGGGAAAATACAAGTTTTTCCATCCATTGTACGCAAAGTTTAAACAGATTGTACAATTTTCGTCTTCCTGCAATTGTTTTTAGGGATATTTTTTCGAGAAAAATGAGCTGTCTCTTCTCTATTATTTTAACAATAACGTCACATTTCGCAAGGGACTTTGAAGAAAGAATCTTAATTCTTTGATATGGGTTGCTCCAAAGAAAAAGCAGAGGATGCCCTCTGCCTCTTCTCCCATCTTTTCATTCCGTTGCACACACCGGAAAAGCTACCTTATTATTTAATTAGCCCATGGAATTTCATCATTTGTTGTATACAAATGATGTCCACAGCCTTCAGCCGACCGTATTTCTTACCGGTAAACCGACCTTCCCCCAGTTGAATAAATTTGTCGCACTGGACGAAACTTTTTGCAGTCAAACCAGCTTCCATCCATTTCGAAATCTCATATTCAAGAGGCTTGGGATTTTCGCTATGCTGGTGCGTTGTTACCTTGAGCACCAACACTTCCGTCGGTGATACAATTAACACCGGACGAATACTGCTTTTTGAATTATCTTCCTGATAGGGTACATCAGCTTCCCAGATCTCCCATGTTTGCAAATTAAGCATAGTTCAGTACGTTCTCCGGTGAAATATGTAGCTCCATCGACTCAAGTTCGTTGCTCTGGCTGAAATAATCGCGCAAGGAATCCTGCGAAATCGGGTTATTCTGCATGTCAACGAATACTTTGCTCCACGGTGTTCCAGGCTCATGCGTCTTATCCATCAGGCCTCTCGAAGAATACTTTCCATACGTAATATAGACATCCGTCAGAAGTAATAATTCCTCCTGTGAAAGGCGCGCCTCATCGAAGTGAGCGATTGCTTCCGCTATTGGCTGATTTCCACATGCCTTGAAAGCTCGATACACGGAAGGAACCAGTGGCCCATATCTCCAGGCTTCGATCGTCTCATCAAATAAAGGATACCCGTTCTTAGCCAGATTCCATCCCTGCGCATAGTAGCACAACTTATTCAGCTTCAGATTGTCAATACTGTCGTTAGGGATACTATTTGCCAATTCTACATAAAAATTCGCTATATCAAGCGCAGAATATTTTGCCATAAGAAATCCCTCCACTTTTTCACCTGGCCAACTTCCAAAATCTGTCCCACAGTTACATTCAAAAGCCTTAAAGACCCGTGGAACATGTGATTCCACCATTGTTATAGGAAACGAAAAAAATGCTTGCATTTTTCTTCGTTTTCTCGAGCCGGACGCACGCCGCGAAGCGGCAAGCTTCCTCTGTGCGTCCGTGTGCATCTGTGACAGTGAGCGAATATAATCCGTAGAGATTAAATTTATTCACTATACGTTTTCGTAAATCAGCAATGACGCTTTATCCTCAATGGAGTATCTCCACCACCTCACCAATATACATGTCGTGCAGCGCGTCGTTTCCGTAGAAGGTTTCCCGCAGCTCCGCCGGCATGTTCTCGAGGGAAAGCTGCTGCTTGAAAAGCTTTTTGCAGACAAATGTCACCTCGGCCTCGGCGAAGGTCACGGACTCTCCGGCCTCCTTTGCAGTCAGGCCAGCGTAATGCATCTTGTCGATGTCCCGGCCGGACTTTGAGCCAAAGACCGCAAGGGCCTTGCGGCAGCTCTCCGGATAGAAGCTCACCGTGAAATACTCGTTTTCGTCCATGTAGACGTGCGTGTGCCGCGACGTGCGGACGTACACGGTCGCCACGGGCTTGCTCCAGAGCGTGCCCAGGCCGCCCCAGCTGACAGTCATGGAGTTAAAGTTCTCCTTCGACCCTGCGGTCAAAAGCGCCCATTTCTTATCAAACTGGCTGAAAATATCTGTTTGAAAATTCATTTTCTACCTCCCAATCCATTTTCACCTGCCCCATTTGGGTTCATTCCTCCGTCGTCTCCGCGGTGGTTTCATTTGCCGTATTCTTTAAGCTGTTTAGCCGTCCGTAGTATTTTTCGTAGTTCTCGTTGTAAGTCTTCCAGAAGTAGGCGTCGTTGCTGTGGTGGAGGTTGTGGACATACTGGTGTTCCTGGCCGCGGATGTGGCTGTCGTGGAGGCCGAGGATGTGGACTGCGAGGCTGGAGCACTGGTCGGAAATGCGTTCGAGGCTCGAGAGCATGTTCTCAAACTGGATGCCGCTGTAGACGTCGCACCGCCCGTCGGTCATGCGCTGGATATGACGGCCTGTCAGCGTGTCCACCAGCGAGTCGACGACCTCCTCGATCGGCTCGACGCTCCGAGCCAGCTCCTGGTCGCCAGTCTTGTATGCCTCCACGGTCCTCCGCAGGACCTCGCGCACGGCATCGCCGGCCACCGCAATCTCGTCGAGGGCCTCCGTCGAAAACTTCCCGCCATGGGAGACCAAGTGCTCCACGTCCTTCTCAATATTCATCGCATGGTCGCCGCTCCGCTCAAAGCTCGTCAGAGCCTTGATCTGGACGCTCTGAAGCTGCCGGTCGCGTTCAAGCACAATGTGCGTATTCACCTCGACAAGGTATCGGTTCGTGGCATCCGCCATGCGGTCCAGAAGGTCCTCCCGTTGGTCAATCCTCTCCCGCAGCTTGGGTTCATAATCGAAGAGCTGGCTCAGCGCCGCATCGTAATTTTGCAGCGCAATGTCGGCCATGTGGCGGATGAGGTGTTGGGACTGGTCGAGGGCGAGGGTCGCGCTCGTCACGAGGCGGCTGTCCAGCTCGCGAAGGCTCCCCTCGATGGCCGCGTCCTCGCTCTCCACGGGCTTGTCCGGAACAATCCTCTCCGCCAGATCCGCCAATTTGTTGGCAAATGGCAGAAGAAGGACGGCAGGAATGAGACGGAAAATGCCGTGGACATTTGCCACACCGCCGGAATTCAGCTCCAGATTCCAGAGCGCATCCGTGATGAGGCCCGTCATACGCCCGATCAACAGGCCCAGGGCCAGAAGGGTGGCCGCAATCACGTTGTAAATGACATGGACGGTGGCGGTTCGCACCTGATCGGGCTTCGCGCCGATACGGCTCACGAGGAAGGTCGTGAGACAGTCGCCGATGTTGACGCCAAGGATGACGGCAAATACCCCGCAGAAGCGAACGCCCACGGAGCTTGCCATGGTCTGCAAAATGCCGACGACCGCCGAGGAGCTCTGGATGATGCCGGTGACCAGGACGCCGACCAGAAAACCGAGAAGGTAATTGTCCTCGAACATCGTGAGGAGCCCGCTCAGGGAATCTCCCATCGCGCTCACCGACTGGCCCATGAAAATAAGGCCCATAAAGAGGATGCCAAAACCCACAAGAATCGAGCCCAGGTTGTTGGCTTTCTCGCTCTTTAAGAACATGATGCAAATGATGCCAATCGTGAGTGCCAAGGGTGCCAGATTATCTGCTTTAAAAAAGTAGAGAAGGCTCACGGAACCCGCAGAAACATCCATCAGACGGATAATCTGCGCCGTAATCGCGGTGCCGACATTTGCCCCCAGGACGATGCCGACACTCTGCCGGAAGGTCAGGAAGCCCGCCCCGACGAGGCCGACCGTGAGCACGATGGTCGCCGTCGAGCTCTGGATCATGCAGGTGACCAGCGTGCCGAAGATGAAGCCGATGGCCGGCCGGCTGGTCGCCTTTGCAAGGGCCGCCTTCATCGCGCCGCCGGAGGATTTCTTGAGCGAATCCCCCATCATGCGCATACCAAAGAGGAACATGGCCAGCCCGCCAAGCAATGCTACGATTTTATAGAATACTTCCACTGTCTTATCCTCTGGTCTTCAAAAGATTACATTATAACCACGGGCAGCAGCTGTATCCAGGAATTCTCCCAGAATGCTTGCCGTCGTCGTGGAGGAGCCGTGTAGAAGATAGATGGATCCGGGGTGCAGCTCGCGGAGGAGCCTTTCCAGGGAGGCCTGCGGGTCCGGCTCTGCGGTCTGGTCGTAGTCATCGTAGGCAAAACTATAGAAAACAGTGTGGTAACCTAATTGGCAAATGGTCGCAAGCGACCTTTCACTGAAGATGCCGGACGGAAATGCATACTCGGTCATCTCGTAATGGTAGGCTTCGCGGACATAGTTCTGCATGGCCATGGAGTCCTCCACGATTTCCCGCGGGGTCAGCGTATTCATGCCTTCGTCCGGATGCGAGAAAGAATGACTGCCGAGGATGTGGCCTTCGTCGATAATCCGGCGAACAACCAGCGGACATTGCTTCGCGATATAGCCGGTCACGAAGAAACGGGCATGGAGGCCGCGCACCTTGAGGGTGTCCAGAATGGAGTCCATCGTATTGTTGTCGTCCCCGAGCGTAAAGACCAGAAGGATCGTCGGCTCCTCCCCGCGGAGGAATTCGGCATTGTAGTGGCCAAACGCCCCCTGATAATTGACGGCCTTCATCGGGCGGTTTAATTCGTCCCGCTCGTTCGGGTCGTAGCCGGCCACGAGGCGGGTGTTGTCGATGGTCTCCAGGGCCTCATAGGAAATGCCCTCCGGGCCGATGACCTCCTCGAGAGGGGGCTCGTCCGATGAATCTGTATCCGGGGTCTGGCCGTCTGTTGACTGGCCGTCCGCCGCCTGACCGTCGGTTGTCTGGCCGTCTGTAGTCTGACCGTCCGTCGTCTGGCCCTCCATCGTCTGGCTGTCTGTTGTCTGACCGTCCGTCATCTGGCTTTCGGTCATCTGACCGTCCGTCGTCTGACCATCTGTGTTCTGATCGTCCGTCGTCTGACTGTCCGTCGTCTGGCTGTCCGTCGTCTGACTGCCCGTCGTCTGGCTGTCCGTTGTCTTCCCGGTAGCCGGAAGCACCTTCACCTCTGCCAGCGGGGTCACGGTATAGACGCCATCCCGCCGCCGCGAATCAATTCCCTGCCCCCCGCAGCCGCCCAGCAATAGAGAGGCGGCAAGAACAAGAGACAAACACGAGCCAAGTATCCGTTTCTTCATATTATATATTTTCCTCCGGAATCCGTCCTGGCGAATCTTCCTGTAGTTTCCAGCGGCCTTTCCAAAGCCGCATACATAGT
The DNA here is from genome assembly GCA_902803635.1 of uncultured Lachnospiraceae bacterium. Lineage (GTDB taxonomy): Bacteria > Bacillota > Clostridia > Lachnospirales > Lachnospiraceae > Chordicoccus. Next base: position 5,528 of record CADCQU010000399.1, read on the forward strand.
TATCATACCAAAAAAAATGCTAGACGTAAACAAAAATGTAAAAAAGTATCGCATAGACTTTATCCCCATTTTCCACAAATATTTACGAAAAAAGGTTCCATTTTCCGTGAAAATGTTGTATACTAAAGAAAAATGGCGGGCGGAAAACGTCTGCCATCCTTTGTTTAGGAGGCTGCCCATGCAAGATTATTATAAGATTCCTTCCAAGAATTACCGCAACGTTCTCCTTCGCGTCGTGCCGGGACATTTCGTAACCCCGAACACCCACGTCAATTATTACATGGACATGTCCGGCATCCTGCACCGGCAGAGCGAAGCCAAGGCGGCCGCGGAGGCCCTCGCGGGTTATTTTTCAGCGGACCGCGTGATCGACACCATCCTCTGCCTCGACGGTACTGACGTCGTGGGAGCATATTTGGCAAATGAACTCACCAAGGCGGGCGTTCTCTCGAAAAATGCCCACAAGACCATGTACATCATGACTCCGGAGTACGACCTTTCCGGGCAAATGATCTTCCGCCAGAACCTGGAAGCCTGGATTCGGGACAAGAACGTGCTCCTGCTCCTTGCGACCACCACGACCGGCGAAACCATCGCAAAGGCCGGCCAGAGCGTCAACTACTATGGCGGAACCGTCGTCGGCATCGGGGCCATTTTCTCGGCCGTCAACGCCGTGAACGGTCATCCCGTGCACGCGCTCTTTCGTGCGAGCGACCTGCCGGACTACCGCTCCTACCGCGTGGAGGAATGCCCCATGTGCCGCCAGAAGCGTAAGGTCGATGCCATCTGCAACGGTTTTGGTTATTCCCCGCTGTAATGGTTTTTCTTAAACAATTCATCCCCGCTCACGTCCTCGGAAGAGAAGAAGAAAGAATCTTCTCTTCCATTTTATGTTGGCAGACAATGTAACACAACTTCACATAAAAACAATCATCTTCCCGCATTTATATATTGACAGCGACACTTTCGTGGACTAAAGTACCTACTATATTGAATATTTTCGAAAGGGGATTCTCTATGTATAAAATTGGTATTCTTGGCTACGGAAATCTTGGAAAGGGTGTGGAGGCGGCTGTTGCGAAGGCCCCGGACATGGAGCTTGTGGCAGTGTACACGCGTCGCGATCCGGCGGGCCTTGCGATCCGCTCGGCAAATGTCCCGGTCCGCCCGGCGTCTGCTCTCGAAGATGGCGAGGAGCTTGACGTTCTCATCCTCTGCGGCGGCTCCGCCACCGACCTTCCGGAGATGACCCCGAAGTACGCTCGTCTCTACAGCGTCGTCGACTCCTTCGACACCCACGCGCGGATTCCGGAACATTTTGCAAATGTCGACGCGGCGGCGAAGGCCGGAAAGAATGCGGCCCTCATCTCCTGCGGCTGGGACCCGGGCATGTTCTCACTCTCCCGCCTCTACGCGGAGGCCATCCTTCCGGGGGCGTCCACGTACACCTTCTGGGGCCGAGGCGTCAGCCAGGGCCATTCGGATGCCATCCGCCGGATTGAGGGCGTCCTGGATGCCCGCCAGTACACGATTCCGGTGCCCGAAGCCCTTGAACGCGTCCGTGCCGGGGAAAATCCTGAACTGACGACCCGTGAGAAGCATACCCGCGAGTGCTTCGTGGTAGCCGCCGAAGGTGCCGACAAGGCCCGCATCGAGGCCGAAATCGTGAATATGCCGAATTATTTTGCGGACTACGACACCACCGTCCACTTCATTTCCATGGAGGAGATGCGCCGCGACCACAGCGGCCTTCCGCACGGCGGCTCCGTCATCAGCGCCGGCGCCACCGGGACCGACGGAAAGAAGCACGTCATCGAGTACAGCCTGAAGCTCGACTCCAACCCGGAGTTCACCGGCTCGGTACTCACCGCCTTCGCCCGCGCCATCGCAAAGCGTGCGGCAAATAGCGTCTCCGGGGCCTTTACGGTCTTCGACATCGCCCCCGCCGAGCTCGTTCCCATGAGCGGCGAGGAGCTCCGCGCACACTACCTGTAAATCGCAGTTTTTGTATCAATATTTTGCAAGAATCCCGTCGCCTCTCACGAGGCTGACGGGATTCTACTTGCCTCCCCCTCGGGGGGAGGTGGCACGGCGAAGCCGTGACGGAGAGGGCCATACTTTAAAGAGAGCCTTCTTTTGCGGGCATCGCCGACTGACGACAACGCAGTCAGGGCGGAATTTAGACAAGCAGATTGTTACAGTTCAGGTGCCCCTCTGGCTCTGTCATTCTGAGGAGCGAAGCGACGAAGAATCCCGTCAACTTTGCGAGAAACCTTACGGGATTCTTCGCTTCG
>CADCQU010000400.1 GCA_902803635.1 uncultured Lachnospiraceae bacterium
CAAGCCCCCCTGAAATTCCTCTACCTCTCCCCGGAGCGGCTGCTCACGGAGGAATTTCGCGCAACCGCCGTCCGGCTCGACATTTCCTTCGTCTGCGTGGACGAGGCGCATTGCGTCTCCCAGTGGGGCGAAAATTTCCGGCCCGCCTACCGCCGCATCCCGGAATTTCTCGCGCTCCTTCCAAAACGTCCCGCGCTCGCGGCCTTCACGGCCACCGCGACACCCTCCGTCCGGCGCGACATCGAAACCTACCTCCGCCTCAGACATCCATTTGTCACCGCCACCGGCTTCGACCGCCCGAACCTCTTCTTCCGCATTTGCCGCATACGTGACAAATGGCCCGCCCTCCTTGCTTTTCTGGCCAAGTACCGGGGTCTTTGCGGGATCGTCTACTGCCTCACCCGCCGCACGACCGAGTCCGTCGCGCAGGGCCTCTGCCATCTGGGCATTCCGGCCGCCTGCTACCACGGTGCGCTTCCCCGTGATGTGCGCGATGCGGCCCAAGCAGCCTGGCTCTCGGGGGAGGTCCTCGTCATGTGCGCGACCTGCGCCTTCGGCATGGGCATCGACAAGCCAAATGTCCGCTTCGTGATCCACTACCAAATGTCGGGGAGCGTGGAGAACTATTACCAGGAGGCGGGCCGCGCGGGGCGCGACGGGAAGCCCTCCGACTGCGTCCTCCTCTACAGCTTCCGGGACGTCGTCGTAGGCCGCTTCTTTGCAAATCGCGACACCGGCGAGGTCCGCAAAAACGAGCTGCGGCGGCTCCTCGACATGCGACGGTACGCGGCCTCCCGCATTTGCCATCGCGCCTGGCTCCTCCGCTACTTTGGCGAAACCGCCCCAGATTTTTGCGGCAAATGCTCCTTCTGCCTGCAAATGGTGCTACGTGAACAAAGGACTCCCGCCGAACGTGCCCTGGAGGACGAGGACCTTCGGAAGGAGCTTCGCGCCCTGCGGCTCCGGCTTGCGCAAAAAAAGAACAATAAGCCCCGTTTTCCGCACATCCTCCATCGGAAGGGAAACAGCGTACACGGTTTTTCCTCTTCGGAAAACCTCCACAAAAAAAGAAAGATCCTGCCCTACAAGATCTTTCCTGACGAGGTTCTCTATGACCTCTCGCGCCTCCGCCCCACGACGCGGCCGCAGTTCCTTCTTATAGAAAATGCAAACCCCCTCCACGTTCTCCGCTACGGCCGGCCCTTTCTGGAGGAGATTCGTGTTTTCGAGGAGACGAGGTGACTACTCCTCCAACGTTACAGTTCAGCTTCCTGAACTGTAACGTTGGCGTTGCGCAATTAAATCGCCCTTCGGGCGATGGCGCAACGCCCTGGTCGCTGTTATAGACCTCTCGCCGGTCCCCTCGCAGCGAGTGCGATAAGTGAGACCGGAAATCTTTGATTTCCGTTGTCGAGCTTATGCAGAGCAGGGGCCGCATGAATACTACTCCTCCAACAACAATTGATAAACCTCCCGGCGGGTGAGGCCGCGGTCCTTGGCGGCGGCCTTCATCGCCTCCTTGCGGGTAAGACCCTTCGCCTCGTAGGAAGCCACATGCTCGGAAAGAGGCATTTGCCGGAATATTTCGGTTTTTTCGAGCAATAGTTCCTCCTCCGGCCGTCCGGAGAGCACGAGCACGAATTCTCCCCGCGGCTCCTTCTCCGAAAAATGCGCGATGGCCTCGCCGAGCGTCATGGAAAGCGCTTCCTCGAAGCGTTTCGTCAACTCCCTGCAAAGGCAGATTTCCCGGTTCTCGCCGAGAGCCTCGGCAAGGGTGCGGAGCGTGCGGAGGAGGCGGTGCGGTGCCTCGTAAAATATGGTAGTGCGGCTTTCGTCCTTGAGATGCGCAAGCACCTTTTCCTGCTCCTTCTTGTCCTGTGGCAAAAAGCCCTCGTAGGCGAAGCTGCGGGCGGGAAAACCGGAGAGCGTAAGCCCAACGATGGCCGCGCAGGCCCCCGGAAGCGAGGTCACGGGCACGCCCGACTCGCGGCAGAGCCGGACGAGGCTCTCGCCGGGGTCGGAGATGGCCGGAGTGCCTGCGTCCGTGATGAGGGCGATATTTGTCCCGGTAAGGAGACGGTCCACGAGCTCCGGGCCACGTTCCTTCTCGTTAAACTTGTGATAGCTGATGAGCGGCGTGTGGATGTCGTAGTGGGAGAGCAGGTGCCCCGAGGTGCGCGTGTCCTCGGCCGCAATGAGGTCCACCTCCCGCAGCACGCGGAGCACCCGCAGCGTAATATCCTCCAGATTCCCAATCGGGGTCGCGCACAGATATAGCGTACCTGGCAAATG
>CADCQU010000401.1 GCA_902803635.1 uncultured Lachnospiraceae bacterium
AAATTCTGGGATGTCCGAAGGACGCGCTCCTCAGAATGACAGAAAAATCGGGGGTTTTTCCTGCGAAACACCCCCAATCCCTTAAACAACTTTATGCAACATACACGACCGCCGTCTTCCGGAAGGCGCTGATAATCCGCGTAATCCCCGTATAGCCAAGGCCGATCGCATACAGAAGGGTAAGCGCGACCTCGGAATGCAGGAAAGCAACACTCACAAGGGCGATCAGAATTTTCACAACACCCAGCCCAATCTGGAACTTCCAGCCGGGCGCCCCCATCTTCCGCTGTTCATTGGCCCGCATGGCGTCGATCACGCCAGAGACCAGAATACCGAAGTTGAGGTACAGCATCGCGTAAATCTTCGGAATATTGTTCAGCGAGAGGGCGAAAATCCCAATGTCGAGAAAGAGAACCGCTTCCAGCAGGTAGAACAGGCCGCCCACCATGTGCCGGGCCAGCCGAATGTAAAAAACGAGAATCTGCACGCCCTTGATGAAAATGACAAGGGCAAGAATCGCCAGCATGACATAGTATCCAATTTGCGGTTCCAGCACAAGGAAGATTGCAACCAGAACAATCAAAAGTCCGCTGATCACCATAAAAATTCGTCTTGCAAGACTCATCCTTACGCCTCCTTTCCTGCGGCTTTGGCCTTCTTCCCGTCCTGTTCGACGGAAATGCCCGCAATCTTGCTCCCGGAGCGGTAAATGCGGTTCGTCACCATGCTCTTCTGGTCGATGGCCGCCCTAAAGAAGCGCCCAAGGAAGGTGTCGTCCTTCTTCCCGGCATCCCTGTACTCCGCCTCGTAGGCAAAGGAGTCAAAGTCCCTAACCTTCTCGCCGGAGAGCTCCTCACCAAAGGCTTTCCAGTCCTCGCAGGCGTTAATCTGCCGCTTCTCCAGAATCGCCATCACCCTCTCCCGGTACGGTGCCACGATCCTGTCGGCATAGGTGTCCCGTACGAACTCCTTATGCTCCCCGCGAAGGTACTGCAGCGCGTACACCATCTGGCAGAAGGCCTTGTAATAGTCCGCAGGGTTGTCCTTGTAAATCTCCTCGTACCTCCCCCAGGCGGGCATATATTTGTAGCGGAAAAAGCTGTAATCCGGCAAATGCCCGGCCCGTCCGTGTCCCAGCACCATGATGGACTTTTCCTCGGTCAGGTTCGGCGTATTGACATAGTTGCCTTTCTCGACGTCCTCCGGAACGGTCGGATTGTGGCCAAAGACAAGCTCCTTCTCCACCCCGTCGGTCATGTCATAGAAATCGACGGCATTGTTAATAACCAACGAGGGCGTTCCCGCAAAGTACGTGTGCGCCCAGGTATCCGAAAGGGTGTGCATGGCCACGCCGGCCGCCTCCAGCCCCTTGCCCTTCGCGCGTTCCACGGTGTCCACAAGAAGGTCACCGTTCGGCTTGCAAATGAGGCGGTACTTCTCCAGATACCCCTTCGAATGCCAGCCCGGAAGCGTGGCATAGAGATCGAAGGGAAGGAAGTGGAAGGAGGCCCAAATCCGCGTAATCTTCTGGAGCGTCAAATGGTCCATCTCGCTGCCCGCCAGCTCCGGCTGGCTCTGGGTCGTCGAGGCCTCCATCGGTCCCCGCACTTTCTTAAGGTAGGTCTCCGTGCAGCAGTCCACAAATTGGTCCGCATAGGCAATGCTAAGGCTGTCCGCATGGGGATAGCCCGCAAGAATCGCCGCGCAGTAGGCAGCATAGTAATGGAAATCTTCCTGCATGCTTTTCTCCTTTCTCAGGCGGCCGCGCCTGCCTCCGCTATCTCCGCCTCGCGAAGCTTTTTAAGCTTCAGGCTTAAGATAACGATTGCCAGAATACAAATATACAGCGTTAAATCGATAAAAATGTCGGCCAACACGGCCTGCCATCCCAGGTCCGGCGAAAGGAAGCTGTAAACATAGGTAGCGATGCTGAAAATAAAATACAGAATTGCAACGACAAGATACACGTGATTCTTTTTTTGACCCCTCGCGTCCTTCATGGCGGAACGGCCGATATAGAAGTGCAAGAGGAAGATCAGAACGCAGAGCACGACGACAAACACGGTAAACCCGAATTGCATCCAAAAGGACGCCGTCTCCTGGTCAGCCTGCGCCGCAAAACCCTGCTGTTTTACATACTCTCTTATCATCGGCAAATAATCCATAACCGTTTGCGCGACGAATTTTATCACCGTCCAAAGTCCCAGCACGATAAATGCCAGACCGAAAATGCGAAGATTTGTCTGTAGTTGTCTCTTTTTAACTCCCATAAGCTATCCTCCACACGCTTTCCCGTTTTCGGCCCTTCTCATCGCGCTCAACACGAAACCAGGCCGCTTTACCGTTCCATTATACACAAATAACCAACAAAAGAACAGGAAAAATTAAAACTTTTTTCATTCATATTGTACATCGAAAATAAATATTTTACGCCTTCGCTCCCCTTTTCTCGCCCGCGTGCAGCCATTTGTCAAGGAGCTTTAAGACCAGCGGGATGAGCGCGATGTAATAGAACGTGTAGATGATGGAGAAGCTGAGCTTGCCCCAGTTGCCGCCCAGAGTGCTCTTCAGGAACGGGCTGAAGAAATCCTTGAGCAGCCACATCGGGACGAGGGCCAGGAGGCAGATAATCACGCCCTTTACGGTCGTCCCGGTCGGGCGGAAGCGAATCCAGGTCTTCTCGATGAAACGGGCAATACAGAAGCCGATCACCTTGCCGATGTCCCCATAGCCGTCGTTCATCATCTTCTGCGGGTCAACGAGGAGCTTTCCCTCCGCCGTATAGTCCATCGGGTACGGCTTTACCGTGATATAAACAAGCCCAAGGACGCAGATGATGAGGACGATGAGGAGCACCATGTTCTCCTTCTCCGGATGCTCGGCGAGGTAGTTGACAAGCTTCGCCCCGACGATCAGGCCGACCACCGTGATGAGGATGGCAACGATGACGTCCTGCGGCGTGTGGACGCCGAGGTAGTTCCTCGAAAAGGCCGTCAAAAGGACGAAGGCAAAGAAGATGACAGAGAGCCAACGGAGCTTCTTGTTCTTCCAGGTGACCACGCCCATGCCGCCCGCCAGAGGGCCGCAGGTCGTGGTGTGCCCGCTCGGGAAGGAGTAGCCCGTCGCGGTCTTGATGGCGTCGCCGGCGGGGATAATCTTTGCTTCCCGGATCCACGGGCGGTACACGCAGGCCGTCAGCTTGGTAATCGGCGTAACCAGCATCGCAAAGTAATAGGAAACGAGCACGAAAAGGCCGTCCTTCTTGCTCTTGTTCCAGTAATAGAAAACCGGAATCATGATGAGAAACGTGGTGGCGAACATCGACACCCATTCCATGAAGGGCGTCCACGCGTCGTTGATACTGTTTCTAAAATTCTGAAGCCACAATAGATACTGAATGTCCATAAGTTCCCTCCTTATAAAAGATTATTGATACTAAGGAACTGTTCATCAATAACTCAGGAAATCTGCTTGTCTAAATTCCGCCCTGACTGCGTTGTCGTCAGTCGGCGATGCCC
>CADCQU010000402.1 GCA_902803635.1 uncultured Lachnospiraceae bacterium
CAGCCCCAGAATCCCGCAGAGAAGCTCCAATTCGTCAAAGGCCGCCTGCGCGAGGGCCTTCGGCGCATCGTCGGAAACCTCGGTGTTGACATAGCGTACCAGGTCAAAGATCACGGAGATTGCATCCGCCGTGTTCATGTCGTCATCCATCTTCTCGTCAAATTTGTCGGTAAACGCCGTAATGGCCGCAAGCTTTTCCGCATCCGGCTCGCCGGCATTTGCCTTGAGAACGATGTCGTGGAGACGGGACGAAGCCCTGCGGATGCGGTCCAGGGCATTTGCCGCGGACGACATGAGGGCCGCGCTGAAATTGAGCGGGCTGCGATAGTGCGAGGAGAGCATGAAGAAACGCAGCACCTCGGCATCGTATTTCCCTAAAATATCGCGAACCGTGAAGAAATTCCCTAAGGATTTCGACATTTTCTGGTTGTCTATATTTAGGAAGCCGTTGTGCATCCAGTATCTGGCAAATGGCTTCCCGGAGCAGCATTCGGACTGCGCGATTTCATTTTCGTGGTGCGGGAAAATGAGGTCCTCGCCGCCGGCGTGAATGTCGATGGTTTCGCCCAGATACTTCTTGGACATCACCGAGCACTCGATGTGCCAGCCGGGACGGCCCTCGCCCCAGGGTGACGGCCAGGCGGGCTCGCCCTCCTTCTTCGGCTTCCAGAGCACGAAATCGAGCGGATCCTCCTTCTCGTCCTCGCCGGAAACCTTGAGGTCACGGAAGCCCGAGCGCAGCTCGTCCAGGTTCTTGCCGGAGAGCTTGCCATAGCCCGGGAAGCTCCGCGTCCGGAAATAGACCGTGCCGCCTACCGCGTAGGCGTGGCCCTTCTTGATAAGGTCAAGGATCATCCGGATCATCCCGCCGATCTCCTTCGTGGCCTGCGGATGCGTGGTGGCCGGCCGAACTTTCAAGGCCGCCATATCCTTCTTGCACTCTTCAATATACCTCTCGGAAATGACAGCCGCCGGGACGCCTTCCTCGACGGCGGCCTTGATGATCTTGTCGTCCACGTCGGTGAAGTTCGATACGAAGTTCACCTCGTAGCCCTTGTGCTCCAGATACCGCCGCACCGCGTCAAAAACGATCATCGGCCGCGCGTTCCCGATGTGGATCAGGTTGTAGACCGTTGGCCCACAGACATACATCCGCACCTTCCCCGGCTCCAGCGGGACAAACTCGTCCTTATGCATCGTCAAGGTGTTAAAAATCTTCATGGATAGCCTCCTTTTATATAAAGTCCGCAAAAACGCAGTCGCCGACCTCCTCGTAGTCGCGCTCCTCCGGCTCCAGGCATTTGCGCAGCTTCTCGATGGACTCGGTGTGCTCCTGCCCGGCGCGAAGCTCCCGCACCTCCTCCTTGAGAGCGAGCATTTGCTCGACGAGCTCGCCATTTGCCCGCTGCAGAACGCGAAGATCCTGCAGAATCGGGTCCGGCAAATGCGACTGGTCCAGCTTTTCGCGCGGGACGACCTGGTCCTTCATCCGCACCACGCGCCCGGGCACGCCGACCACGGTGCAGCCCTCGGGCACGGATTTCAGAACGACCGAGCCGGCCCCGATCTTTGTGTTTTTTCCAATCCGGATCGAGCCCAGCACCTTCGCGCCCGCCGAAACCATCACACCGTCCTCCAGCGTCGGGTGGCGCTTGCCGGTCTCCTTGCCGGTTCCGCCCAGCGTCACGCCCTGGTAGAGCGTCACGTTGTCGCCAATCTCGCAGGTCTCGCCAATCACCACGCCAGTCCCGTGGTCGATGAAGAAGCCCTTCCCGATCACCGCGCCCGGGTGGATCTCGATGCCCGTCCTCCTCGCCGCCTGCTGGGAAATCCAGCGCGCCCGGAAATGATGGCCGTTCACCCAGAGCTCGTGGGCCTTACGGTAACTCCGCATCGCGTGAAAGCAGGGATAGAGCAGCACGTCCCACTTCGTCCGGATCGCCGGATCCCGCGCCCGGTACACCTCAAATGTTTCCTCAAGTTCTTTTAAAAACGACATTTTCATCCTCACTATCACTGAATCAGCGCCACCGCCTGCACCGCAATCCCCGAGCCGTCCCCGGTGAACCCAAGCCCCTCCTCCGTCGTCGCCTTCACGCTCACGCAATTTGTCGGAAGCTGCAGGGTTTTTGCAATATTTTCACGCATTTGATCAATATAGGGTCGAAGCTTTGGCCGCTGGCAGATCACCGTCGCATCCACATTCCCGATGGCAAAGCCATTTACCGAAAGAATGTCGCGCACCGCCGCAAGAAGGCGAAGGGAATCCGCGCCCTTGTAGGCCGGGTCGTTGTCCGGAAAATGCAGCCCTATATCGCCGAGGGCCGCCGCCCCCAAAAGAGCGTCCATGATTGCGTGCAAAAGCACGTCCGCGTCCGAGTGCCCGAGAAGCCCCTTCTCATACGGAATCTTCACCCCGCCCAGAATGAGATCGCGCCCTTCCACGAGCCGGTGCACGTCATACCCCGTTCCAATCCGAACCATCTCTTCCACCTCC
>CADCQU010000403.1 GCA_902803635.1 uncultured Lachnospiraceae bacterium
CCGATGCCGCCCTTGCCGTAGATTGCGATTTTGAGCATGGTGTATGTCCTTTCTTAGAAATTGCCAAGGAATAACTGGATTATTTCTCCCGGGACGTTCCGCAAGATTTGTTCGATTTATTCTGTGACAGTCCCTTATCTGAAGTCCTCCCGAATCTTCACCGCAATGCGGTTGGGGACGGTTTTTTCGAAAATCCGCCCGGAAAAGGCCGTGTGCGGGAGGTCGTAGAAGGAGGCATTTGCCGGGGCCAGCGGGCGGAAGAGCGGGTCGGCGGCGATTTTCGAAGCGTTCGAGAAATGTCGGAGAAGGTCGTCCTCCTCGTAGACCCGAAGGTCGCCGGGGCGGAGAAGCTCGTCATCCGTATCGACGGGGCAGAGCACCTTCGTTGGAACGCCCTGCTCTAATTCAATGGAGGCGGCGAAGGAGGTCGCGAAAACGCTCTCGCCGACGATGAGGAGCGGGGGTTCGACCGCTGTTTGCGCGGTGGGGGGTTCCTGGTGCGGGAGACAATGGTTTGTGGCGCTCACTGCCGCCTGAGGGGATTCTTCGCTTCGCTCAGAATGACAGGGAGGGACGAAGGATGTATGCAAATCCCAGTCAGCGTATCCGGCTGCCGCCTGGAGTTTTTGGCCAAGGTTTTCCGCGAAGATTTCTCCGAGGGGAAGGCCGACGACGTAGGGGGTGCCGAAGCGTTCCTTGAGAAGCCTGGCCGCCGCGAGGCCGCCGTAGGAGACGACGAGGTTGACGGTGGCTTCGCCGGCACGGGAAATCTCCTCCAGACTGGTTTCGAGGGAGAGGCTGGCCCCTTTTTCGAAACCATACCGCCTGGCCCACTCCCAGATGGCGGGGATGCAGCCCTTCGCCGGAAGGTCCAGCGGCGTCGCACCGAGGATGTTGAGAGATGGGGGTTCCTGCTTTTGGCAAGGAACGCAGAAACGTTCCACAAGCGCGTAGAGCGCGTCCGAAACTCCTTTTGTATACAGGTTCATGCCATTTGCCGGGAAGCCGAAGGCGGGGAGGCCGGTGCGCTCCTCGATGATGCGGGCGAGGGCCGGCAGGTCCGTCCCGATCATGTAGGGAATCGGGGCGCCGATGAGGGCAATGAACCTCGGGTGGAGGGCATTTGCCGTCTCCTCGAGGTCGAGGAGGAGCTTCTCGTCGTCGCCCATGATGGCTTCCAGCTCGGAAATCGCGGAGACATAGATCATGCTGTCTGTATCGTACCAGCGCGGTTCATCGTGGGTCGTATATGTAGAGTTGCAGCCGGAGGCATCGTGCATCACGACAAGCCCGCCCAGCTCGAAGAGAGCCGAGCAAATGCCGAACTCGTCGGAGGAGTAGGTGCTGGTGAGACTGACGACCTGGTTCATTTGTTCCTCCTAAATACAGCTTTCGCAGCCGAAGCCCTTTCGCTGGATGAGGTCGCGGGGGGCTTTTTTCTGAAGAAAGGCCTCCTCCATGAGCTTTGCAATCTGGCAAATGCCCTCGAAGCCGTAATACCCCCCGCTCTCGGCGACGTTGACAAAATACTCGGTTCCGGTGAAGTAGGCGGCCTTCTGGCCGATGGCGAGGATTTTTTTATCACAAAGCCTTTGGGCAAACCGCATCTCCGGGCGGTTGGTGGCCCAGATGGCGATGTCTGGAAAATGCTCCCGGATCCATGCGAAGTCCTCCGCCTCCTCTGGCAGAAAGCTGTCCGCGTAGATTTCGGTCACATGGAAGTCATGTTCGAGAAGAAGCCTTGTAAAGGAAAGCAGACGGAACGTGAACGTGTAGTCCACGGCAATCGGCGTATTCCCGATGACCTCCCTTGCGTGGGCGAGGGCCTTTTCGGCGACCGCCTCGTGCGGGGCGACGTCGAGGGGCGGAAGGTGGAGTTTTTCGGAAAGCATCCGGTAATTCTCGCGAAGCCCATTTGCTGAAAATACGAAGGGAAGGTAGATGGCCTCCTGTCCGAGGCGTTCTTCGAGTGACTTTGCGGCCATCGTGGCCAGCGGCTCATAGTAGAGGTTGGCCGAGGCATTTGCCATTGCAAGGTAGTCGTCGAAGGTCCTGCAGTCGTGCAGGGACGTGACGGTGCAGCCATTTGCCGAAAGCCAGGGAAGCCACTCCGCGCCCGGATGGACGGGAAGGTTGCTGCCGATGAAGTTGAGAGTTCGGTGCTGTTTCTCCGGGGACGGAACCGTTTGGTCTGGCGACAGTGCAGCTGTGCATGTAGAGTTATCGCGCTCAACATGGTGATGATCTGCTTGAACTGGCAACACGGACTCTTTGTATTCGGATGCCTGCCTGTCTCTGACTTCGGGGAGAGGAGCGTTTTTTGCAGTGTCGGAGGGCTCCAGCATGCTGTAGAGCTGGATGCGCATTTTCTGGTCGGGGGTGAGGCCGCTCTTCCGGAGCGTCGGAATCATGTAGCAGTCCGCGAAGCGGATGTCCGGGAAACGCTCGCGCAGGGCGGCGAAGACCTGGCCCTGGTCGTAGGCCATGAAGAAATGCTGGCAGCTGATGTAGAGTAGGACGGCCCGCGGGCGGTAGGGGAGCTTTCGGAGCACGTCCGCGACGCCCTCGACCATGAGCTCCTCCATGTTGCCGTTTAGGATGTTCTCCTCGCGAATTTCAATCGCCGAATAGCGGGAGAGGGCATTTGCCTCGGCCGCCGTGAGCACCACGCCGCGAAGGCAGCCTCGGGCGCAGACAAATATTTCGTGTGCTTCGGGAATCAGAAACCCTGTGTGCACAATATTCCAGGTCCCGCGCGCAGGGGAGCTGAATTCCAGCCCCTCGGCAAAGGGTGCGGGAAAGCGGGCCTCCCCGAAGGTGGTGCGGGCGCCTTCCATATGCGGTTGTTCCCCAAGTTTTTTGAGCATGGTTTTCTTCCTATTTTGTGATTTCCTGAGCGATCCTTCGAAATGCCTCCGCCTCTGCACTTTCGGGTGCGGTGGCCATGACGGAGCGGCCTTTTGCGTCGGCCCTTCGGATCTCGTCGGAGAGGGGGAGGTCGCCTACGATGCGCGAGTGGAAATCGCGGCAAAGCTCTGCTACTTTCTCCTCCTCGCGCTCGACATTTCTCCGGTTGAGGAGGAAGCCGCCGAGGGAGGCGTAGCCGCGCTGCGCGAAGTTTTGGAGGGCGGTCGCGATATTTGCCGCCGCATAGATGGACATGTTCTCGCCGGAGGTTACGATATAAACTTCATCTGCATAGCCGCTCCGCATCGGCATGGAAAAACCGCCGCAGACCACGTCGCCGAGCACGTCGTAGAGCACGATGTCGGGTTGGCAAATGTCGTAGACGCCTTTTTCACGGAGCTTTTCGAGGGCCGTGATGACCCCGCGGCCCGCGCAGCCAAGCCCCGGCAGCGGCCCGCCGGCCTCCGCGAGGAAGACCCCGCCCTCGCCGGTGAGCACCACCTCGGAAAGCTCAAAGGCGTTTTTCTTCTCGCGCATCGTGGAGAGGACCGTCGGGAGCTTCTGTCCGTTTCGGAGAGCCAGCGTCGAGTCGGCCTTCGGGTCGCAGCCGATTTGCAGCACCCGCTTTCCCATCCCGGCAAATGCCAGCGACAGGGCGCAGCAGATCGTGGATTTTCCAATCCCGCCCTTGCCGTAAATTGCGATTTTTTTCATAAAACCACCTC
>CADCQU010000404.1 GCA_902803635.1 uncultured Lachnospiraceae bacterium
GAGGAGGAGCGGGATTTTCGGGAGCTCATTGGCGAGCTCCTGGATGATCCAAAAGCTGCCGAGATGAAAAAGTTTATCCAGCACGGCAACGTGACGACCTGGCACCACTGTATGTCGGTGGCCAGGGCGAGCTTTGGGTTCGCCCGCCGTATGCATTTGAAAAAAATACAGGAGAAGGAGCTGGTTCGTGCGGCCTTCCTCCACGATTATTTCCTCTACGACTGGCACAACCACGGCGACAATTTGCATGGGTTCCACCATCCGGACATTGCCGCGGACAATGCCACCAAGGACTTTGCCCTCTCGCCGCGGGAGGAGAACATCATCCGGAGCCATATGTGGCCCCTCACGTTCCGGCATTGGCCGAAATCCCGCGAGGCCTTTATTGTGACCCTTGCCGACAAGCTCGTCTCCGCGAGGGAGACGCTGCAGGAACGGCGGGAGAAGAAGGAGAAGAAGGTTCGGAGAACGAAATGGCGAAAAAAGAGAAAGACGGGGAAGGAGGAGGAAATGCGGCTGCTCTTTGTGATTGACGAGAAGGATTACAAGGAGGGCGGCGTTGTCGAGGAACGGCCCTCCAGCCGCTGCATCGCTATCCGGGATGGGAAGGTCGCGATGGTGCACAGCCTGAAATATGATTACTACAAGTTCCCGGGCGGCGGAATCGAGCCCGGCGAGACGCGGGAGGAGGCCCTCATGCGGGAGACCCGTGAGGAGACCGGCCTCTTTATTGTCCGGGAGAGCATACGGCCATACGGCTATGTCCACCGGCTCAAGAAGAGCATTTATGCTGGAAGCGATATCTTCGTGCAGGATAACTTCTACTATCTCTGCGAGCTGGAGGATAAGGCGGGGAAGCAGCTGCTGGACGAGTACGAGGCCGAGGAGCGCTTTACGTTCGAATATGTCACCCCGGAAGAGGTCATCCGCGTGAACCGTGCGGGGGATCGTAACCCGAGGATTGTCGCCATGCTCGAGCGAGAGATAAGGGTGCTGGAAATGCTCGTGTCCGAGGGATTTTTTGACAAGGAGAAGAACTGACCATAACCGAGCTGCCTGTATGAAAATGTTATAGTTGCCCCCTCTGGTTTGCAGAGGGGGTTCTTTGTTACTGGTCACACCCGAGCCAGACACTCGCTGTCTGGCTACGGGCTAGTGATAAAAATCAGCCCCTTATAGACCAGAGATGTATAGTCTGCTACTGACCTGCGTTTTGCCATCGTCCGAAGGACGATTTTATTGCAAAACGCCTACGTTTCTGGTCACTGTGTGACCAGAAACGGTTTTTTACGTCACAAAGGACGGTGAGGTGCGTAGAAGAAATTAAATAATAAACAAAAATTTAACTATTTTACGAGAGAATTTTGTGGTAAAATACAGATAAGAGTGGAATTTCCGTTACTGTTCAGGCGGCCCCTCGCACTCGCTGCGAGGGGACCGGCGAGAGGTCTGAAACAGCAGCCAAGGCGTTGCGCCATCGCCCGAAGGGCGATTTAATTGCGCAACGCCCTCGTTACAGTTCAGGGTACCTGAACTGTAACGAATTTCCGCATTTTTATCCACGTGCATAGGGTTCTCCGGGGACGCGGAGGCCTGCTGGCTGCATTTGCCAGAAAAACGTCCCAGGAAAGGAGTGAATTGTGAAGTCATTCAAGTATGTCGTAACAAATCCCATGGGCATCCATGCGCGTCCGGCGGCGTTGATGGCGCAGCTCTGCGTGAACCTGCCGACGGTGGTGACCATCCACTGCAACGGAAAAACCGCGAACGGAAGCAACGTCCTCAAGATTCTTGCGCTGCATGCGAAGATGGGGGACGAGCTGGAAATCTGTGCGGAGGGCGGGGACGAGGAAGCCGCCATCGAGAAGATCAAGGAACTCTTGGAGGAGAAGCTTCGCTACAAGGAAGCCGTCACGCCCCTCAAAATCGCGTTCTTCGGGACCAAGGACTACGACCGCACGTTCTTCAGCGAGCTCGCCAAGGACAAGGGGGAGGGGACGTATAACTGTGACATTAAATATTTCTCCAGCCGTCTGACTCCCGAGACCGTGAGCCTTGCGAAGGGCTACGACGCGGTCTGCATTTTCGTCAA
>CADCQU010000405.1 GCA_902803635.1 uncultured Lachnospiraceae bacterium
GATTTATGGTGCTTGCGAATCACTGTGAATTATAAGGGTAAATCCACGAGCTTGCAAGCTGGGGGTCACTTCATATTATCTGTTCAGCTAACCCCTAAAGTAGTATTGTTTTTCCTCGTGAAGGGCTTGTCATTCTGAGCGAAGCGAAGAATCCCGTAAGATTTCTCGCAAAGTTGACGGGATTCTTCGTCGCTTCGCTCCTCAGAATGACAGAAAAATCGGGGTCAACTGAATAGTAACTTTTCGATAGGCTTAGCAAAGTAGCCAACGAAAGGTATGAAAGTTCCTTAAATTTGTACTTTCCCGCATTTGCCAAATGCTGTATGATATGCCCTGAAAACCTGGAGTATTACAGCTTCGTGCGAGGGGCCTCCTGAAAAGTAACCCTGGAGTTACGATTCTGCGACCCACGAAAAAAGGAGAAAAATTGATGAATTACGCGGAAGAATCCCTGAAACTCCACGCCAAATGGCAGGGCAAGATTGAGGTCATGCCCCGCTGCTCTGTCGCGTCCGCCGAGGACTTAGCCCTCGCCTACACCCCCGGCGTTGCAACGCCCTGCCTCGAAATCCAGAAGAACCCGGAGCTGAGCTACGCCTACACCCGCCGCTGGAACACCTGCGCGGTCGTGACCGACGGAACGGCCGTCCTCGGCCTCGGCGACATCGGCCCGGAGGCCGGCATGCCCGTCATGGAAGGCAAATGCGTCCTCTTCAAGGCATTTGCCGACGTGGACGCCTTCCCCCTCTGCATCCGCTCGAAGGACCCGGACGAAATCGTGCGGACGGTCGCCCTTCTGGCCGGCTCCTTTGGCGGCGTGAACCTGGAGGACATTTCCGCGCCCCGCTGCTTCGAGATTGAGCGGAAGCTGAAGGCCGCCTGCGACATCCCGATTTTCCACGACGACCAGCACGGGACGGCGGTCATCACGCTCGCCGGCCTGACCAACGCGCTCAAGGTCGTCGGCAAATGCAAGGAGGAGGTCCGCGTGGTGACCTCGGGGGCCGGCGCGGCCGCGATCGCGATCACGAAGCTCCTCCTTTCGGCAGGTTTTGCAAATGTCACCATGACCGACCGGCGCGGGATCATTTACAAGGGCCGCACCGAAGGCATGAACTGGATTAAGGAGGAGATGGCGGAGGTGACCAACCGCGAAGGCAAATGCGGCAGCCTCGCCGACGCGCTCAAGGGGGCGGACATCTTCATCGGCGTCTCCGCGCCGGGCCTTGTGACAAAAGAGATGGTCCGCTCGATGAACCGCGACGCGATCCTCTTTGCCTGCGCGAACCCGGACCCGGAGATCTTCCCGGAGGAGGCGAAGGAGGCCGGCGCGACCATCGTCGCCACGGGCCGCTCGGACTATCCGAACCAGATCAACAACGTCCTCGCCTTCCCGGGCATTTTCCGCGGCACCTTCGACGTCCGCGCCCGCGATATCAACGAGGAGATGAAGATGGCCGCGGCAAATGCCCTCGCCAACATGATTCCGGTCGACGAGCTCGGTCCCGAGAACATCATCCCCAAGCCCTTCGCCCCCAGCGTAGGAGCCGCCGTCGCCAAGGCCGTCGCCGAGGCCGCCCGCAGAAGCGGGGTCGCGAGAATCTGATTTAATCCCCAGCCCGCTCCTCTTGCCTCCCCCTCAGGGGGAGGTGGCACGGCGGAGCCGTGACGGAGAGGGGTCGTGACGGAGAGAAGCCAAAAATTTAACAGGCCAGACATTTGTCGGTTATTTTCCGTCAAATGCCTGGCCTATTTTTTCGTGCCCCACTCGCTCCTCGCGAGCCTCCACCGCTCTTATCAGGAATAAACGCTCACCTTTAGCTCTCCCACATCATTTGTAGAACCGTCAATTTGAAAAGCCATTGTGGGCTCATTCAGAACCGAAATCTCCTCCGTTCGAATCCTTGACGAATTCTCAATGTAAAGAACCTTTACTCTGACCGCATCGTCCGGCAATTTAAAATAGGAGACAAGGCGACCTAATTCTTCTCCAAAAAGATTACCTTCTGTGTCGTAAGGCAGTATCCCATTCCAATCATAATCATTATTAAGCTTCGCAAATGCAAATCGAGCAAGATGCGGTTCCCCCGCCAACTGCCTGTTCCTGGCGTCGCCGCCGGCATCGGCCTCCCCTTCCCTTCTCTTTCCAGCAAATATCTTTGTTGCCTGTTAATATTTTATCGTATTTTTGCGGACA
>CADCQU010000406.1 GCA_902803635.1 uncultured Lachnospiraceae bacterium
CGAAGCAAGTTCTTTGCAAAATGTTTTCAAATTTATTACAAGTTCTCCGGGGCGGAGGGACCCGTGGTAGGTAAAGCCCTCGCCCGGTCGACGGGCATCCAGCCGGATTTTCCCGGCAAAGCTCGAGATGATGCGCGGAATCTCCGCCGGATCGAAGGTCGGCGGCTTGTGGACGGTGAGGCGCACCTCCCCGTTTAACTCCTTGATCTCCGCGATGGAGGCCTCGTGGGCCGCCGCCTTGAGATCCGCGATTGCGAGGAGGTTCCGTACCGGCTGCGGCAGCTCGCCGAAGCGGTCCATGAGCTCGTCGGTGATGTCCTCGTAGTCGGCCTCGCTTTGCATCGCCGCGATTCGCTTGTAGAAATCCAGCTTCAAAAACTCGTCCGGGATATACTCGTCCGGGATGTAGGCGTCGGTGGTCAGGTCCACCACCGTCTCATAGTCCGCCTGCTCCGGCTCCTCACCCTTCGCCTCGCGCACCGCCGCCGCAAGCATCTTGCAGTAGAGGTCGTAGCCGACGGCCTCCATTTGCCCGTGCTGCTCCGCGCCGAGAAGATTCCCCGCGCCGCGGATTTCGAGGTCCCGCATCGCAATTCGGAAGCCGCTGCCCAGCTGCGTAAACTCGCGGATGGCCGAGAGACGCTTTTCGGCCACCTCCTTGAGCATCTTGTCCCGCTTGTAGAGGAGGAAGGCGTAGGCCGTCCGGCTCGACCGGCCGACCCGCCCGCGGAGCTGGTAGAGCTGCGAGAGGCCGAAACGGTCCGCGTCATTGATGATGATGGTGTTGACATTTGCAATATCAAGGCCCGTCTCCACGATGGTCGTCGTGACCAGAACGTTGATCTCCCCGTTGATGAAGTCCACCATGATATCCTCAATCTCCGTCGGCCGCATTTGCCCGTGCGCGAAGCCGACATTTGCCTCCGGAACAAGGTTTCCGATTTTCTCGGCCATCTCGGCGATGTCCGCCACACGGTTGTATACAAAATACACCTGCCCGTGCCGCGCGAGTTCCCGGCAAATGGCTTCGCGGACGATTTCCTCACTGTACTCGGAGACGTAGGTCTGGATGGGCACGCGATCACGGGGCGGTTCTTCGAGGACGGACATCTCGCGGATGCCCGAGAGGCTCATGTGGAGGGTCCTCGGGATAGGCGTCGCGGTGAGGGTCAGAACGTCCACGTCCTTTCGGAGCTGCTTGATCTTCTCCTTGTGGGTCACGCCGAAGCGCTGCTCCTCGTCGACGATGAGAAGGCCGAGGTCCTTGAAGGCGACGTCCTTCGAGAGCAGCCGGTGGGTGCCGATGACGATGTCCACGAGGCCCTTTTTGAGGTCCGTGATGGATTTTTTGATTTCGGACGGACTCCTAAAGCGGCAGAGCAGGTCCACGCGCACCGGGAACTCCTTCATCCGCTGGAGGAAGGTGTTGTAGTGCTGCTGGGCGAGGATCGTGGTCGGGACGAGGAAGGCGACCTGCTTGCCGTCCTGCACGGCCTTGAACGCCGCGCGGATCGCGATCTCTGTCTTGCCGTAGCCGACGTCCCCGCAAATGAGCCGGTCCATGATCTTGGTGCTCTGCATGTCGTGTTTTGTGTCCTCAATGGCGGCGAGCTGGTCCTCGGTCTCCTCAAAGGGGAAGAGCTCCTCAAATTCGCGCTGCCACTCGTTGTCCGGGCTGAAGACGAAGCCCTCCGCCCGCTCGCGGGCCGCGTAGAGCCGCACGAGGTCGGCGGCGATGTCCTTGACCGCGCCCTTCACACGGGTCTTGGTGGTCTCCCACTCCTTCCCGCCGAGGGTGTTGAGCCGCGGGGCCTTTGCCTCCGCCCCGCCGTACTTTTGGAGGGCGTCGAGCTGGGTCGCGAGGACGTAGAGGTTGCCGCCCTTGTACTCAATCTTGATATAGTCCTTGAGGACATCCTCCACCTTCATTTTCTCGATGCCGCGATAAATGCCGAGTCCGTGGTTCTCATGCACCACGTAATCCCCGACATGCAGCTCGGAGAAGCTGGAAATGGCCTCGCCGTTGTAGCGTTTCCGTTTCTTTTTGGCCGGACGCTTAGCCCCGTAAATGTCCGCCTCCGTGATGAAGGCCATTTTGATGAGGGGGTACTCGAAGCCGCGCCGGACATGGCCGTACATCACGGCGATCTGTCCCGGCATGAGCTCCGCCTCGCGGTTCTCCGTGTAGTAGGCCGGAATGTCGAGTCCCGTAAGGTCCTGCGCGAGCCGTTTTGCGCGGGAGTGCGAGGGCGAG
>CADCQU010000407.1 GCA_902803635.1 uncultured Lachnospiraceae bacterium
ACTCTCCGGCCATTTTTCATGGCCGTGTCCATGTAGCCACAGGCCACATAGTCCGCGTCCGCCTCCCTGGCCGCCTCGTAAAGCTTTTGGAACATATCGCGCCTTGCAAAATCGTCGCTGTCCAAAAAGCCGATATATTCCCCCCTCGATACCAAAAGCCCGCGGTTCCGGGCCACGGCCTGACCGCTGTTTTCCTGGGTCAGGACCCGGAGCCTTTCCGGAAAGCGTGTCTCGTATTTCCGGAGGATCCCGAGAGACCCGTCCGTGGAGCCGTCATCGATGGCGATAATCTCCAGCTCCTCCAGCGTCTGCCCAAGGAGGGATTGAAGGCACTTTTCCAGATAGGCTTCCGTATTGTAGACCGGAACGATCACGCTGACCTTCGGCTCCATCCTGCTCCTCCCTCCCCTTTAGCAGCCGCACAGCGGCTGGTTTCCATGCGCATCCGTTAACGAGCTTATTTCTTCTCCTTTTGCCGGCTCCGGCTCTTGTGGGTTCCGGTCTCACGGTCGCCATAGCCATAGCCGTATTTGCCGTAGCCGTACTTCCCGTATTTGCCGTAGCCGTATTTGCCATATCCATATTTGCCGTAACCGTAGCGCCCGTAACCGTAGCCGTAGCCGAAGCTCCCGTGCTGCATACGGTTCAGCACGTATCCGCAGGGATGGCCGGACTGGGCAAATGGCTCCGAATGCTTGCGTACCTGCCTGACCTCGGCGTAATCGCCGCGGACCACGTAGAGCAGGAGGTCGGCAAATTCACTATAATCGAGGGCGTCCCCGAAATAGCCCGCCGGCGGCGTGTCCAGAAGGACGATGTCCACCGACTCCTTGAGCTTCCGGATCATGCTGCCGAAGAGGTCGCGGTCGAAGCCCCGAAGGGCCTCGTCGCAGGACGTCCCGACAGGAAGAATCGTAACCTCCTCCCACTGCATGAGGATATCCCTCTCCTTGTGCGTCAGGAAGTCCGAGCTTCCCTTCTGCACCTTGGAATCGATATGCAGGATGCGGTTGATTCCGGAGGAGCGGAGGTCGCCGTCAATGACCAGCACCTTCTTATCTCTCTCAGAGAGGGCGAGCGCAAGGTTCAAGGTCACCAGGCTCTTGCCCTCCTGCGGGAGCGTGCTCGTCACCAGGACGACCGGATGCTTCACGTCCTTCGTCAGCTCCTCCACCTGCGTGCGCAGATCCAGCACACCGCGCTGGTAAGCCCCGCTCACTCGGTCGGAGGAAAGGAGCAGTCGCTTCTGAATATCGTTCGTGTTGTTCTTAACATTTACCTCCGGCAGCTCCGCCAGGCACTGGATGTCCATGGCACTGCCAAGGTCAATCGCCGAGTGTACCTTGTGCACCGAGGCAATCCGTATGGTGGCATACAAAAACCAGAGAATAAAGCCCGCCAGGAGGCCGTAGAGCCCCCACAGAAGCCAGTTCTGTTTATTGGCCGGGACGCCGTCACAGGTCTGCTCATCATTCAAGGTGAGGATACATTTGCCGATGGACTTGTTCACCCAGGAGGGGTAGATTTCCTCGAAGCCTCTTAAAAGGGCATCCGTCACGTCCGCCTCCAGGCAGGTCACCGTTGCGTTGAAAAAGTTCGCGCTCGTCGTGCTCGACGCGCTGAACGAATATTGCACTTTCCGGTCTTCCAGGCCGACGCTCTTCTCAAGCTCCTCGCGGAAATCCGCGGTCGACGTCAGAACCGGAATCGCCTTTGCAATTCTGGCTGCCACTTCCGCGTCCGTATAAATATCCATGGTGCGCTCCACGGTATAGTACGCGGTCGCCTGGTAGGTTGGCGTATAGTGGAAATACATGATGCAGCAGGAAGCGGCAATGCCGAGAACGAGAAAACCGATAAAGAAATACCACCGCTGCACCAGGACCCGGAAATAGGCAAGCAGCAGGGCGCCTACATGGAGAAAGTCGTCCTCATCGTAGCCGACCCCTCTCGTTTGCTCTTGATCCGTCATCGAACCCCCTCCTCCTGATAACCATAACCGTAGTAATAGCCGTATTTGCCGTGTTTGGTCGCGGCCTGCCGGTCGACCTTCTTCAGATTGCGGCACTGGTTGAGAACCGCGCCGCAGCAGGCCGCCCCGCAGTCCTCCAAATGCTCAATCGCCGCATTTGCCGCAGACGCATGGGCCATATCCTGGCGGAGAACCATCACCGTGCAGTCCGCAGATGCCGCGATGACGCTGGAATCACGCACCGGACCGAGTGGCGGGGTATCGAGGATGATATAGTCAAATTTTTCCCGGGCTTCGTCCAAAAGCTCCTTCAGCTCCGACTCCTCGATCCTCTGGTCCGAATCCTTGACCGCATGGAACTGCCAGAGAACATGCAGAGAGGGCACTTCCTTGATACTTTCGGCAAAATCCGAAAGGAAGGCCTTGCGCATGACGAGGTCAAACAGCTCCTGATCGCCCTCCCCCTCCTTCCGGCCGAAAACGCGGCAAATGGAAGGCTTGCGAAGATCGAGGTCAAGCAGAAGGACCTTCTTGCCGCGGCGGGCCAGCGTGATCGCCAGATTGGACGAGATCGTGGATTTTCCTTCACTCGCCGTCACGCTGGTCACCATCACGACCTTCTGGTTGGTCCTATGCAAATGCTGGACAAGCCGGGAGGCCAGGTGCTCGATCCTCTCCTGGAAGGAGTAGGGGACGCCCGGACGACTGAGGAGCACCGAGGCTTTCTTTCTCTTGTGGACCACGGGAACCGCCTCATAGAGGGAGACCGAAAGCACCTGCCGCGCCTGCGTCTCACTGTGCAGAACCAGGGTAAACATGGACCAAATGAGAAGCAAGACGTAGATAACGGCCATCACGCCGATAAAGGCAAAGCCCGCATAGAGGAGCGGCCGCCGCCGCGTCACATTGATGGAGTCCTGGGTCACGCGGGTCAGCACCAAGGTGTTGTAATTCGAGTCGAAATTCGAGGCAATCGTTTTGTAGCTGTTGATGGCCGCGTTCAGGAGGTAATAGGCCTCCTGCGCGGTATTTGCCGTCCCGGAAATCCGGAGGATGCCGCTGGACACCTGCTCGGCCTGGAAGGTGCCGGAGATGTTTTTCTCATTTTCCTGGCCCTTGATCTCCTTGAGGAGAACGTTGCTGTTCCACATATTGATGCTTCGCGTCACAGCCCAGGTAATGTTCCTCTCCGCGATCATCGTCGCATTGTTGGTTTTTGGTACCACCGAAGTAAGGGCGCTGGCCGTATAGCGATTCGGGACGAACATATCCGTCACCACGTACGTCAGTATGCCCACGGTGAGCGCGGCGCAGAAGGCGGCAAAAAACCACCGTTTCCAAAGACGCAGAATATAGGCCCCGTCAAACCAGGGGCCATACTCCGTCTTCGTATCCATCGTCCGTAAACTGTCCTGTGAAAGCTGCGTAGCGTCCTGCATAGTCTCCCTCTCCTGCTACAAATGCAACAAGCGTTCTCCTGTTCAAGGCCGCCTGATTAACTCTATTTCCCTCAAGGCTCCACGACAACGAGCAGGTTCGCGCTCCCCCTTGTCCTCTCCGTGGGATGACGGAAGGTGTACTCCACGGTGTAAATGCCGGGCGTGTTCACGTCAAGATCCGTCGAGATCTTCACCTCGTCCTTGAAGAGGAAGTACCCGTAAATGCTGCTGAAATACCCGTAATCGTACTGTGTTACGGTATCCGAAATCTCGATGTCCCCATGGTTGAGAAGCTTATAGTTCGTCTTCTCAATCCGAAGACTCTCCAGGAAGCTCTGCGGGTCGAAATACTCCCCTGTCTTAATATACGTAAGGTATTTCGAGAGGTAGATAACCGGCCGCGTCGCCTCCTCCGGGGAGGCCGAGTCGTAAACCTCGAAGGTCAGCGGAAGCTCCGCATAGTCCCCGAGGCTGTTGGCCACCTGGACGTTGCAGCTGTAGATGCCCGCCGAGGTCGCCTCCAAAAACTCCTCCCCCATGGAAACCGTAATCTGGGAGCTGATATCGCCCTCGATGCTGTCCTCCGCCCCGATGCACCTGTAAAGATCCACCCCCGCGATGGACGAGAACCGGAGCGGCGACGTAATCTTGAAGCGCGGCGCCACATAATCCGAGTAAGTAAGGTCGCGCGTCTTGTAAGCCATGTTATTCGAGGTGTCAAAGACCACGTAGGAAACCTCGAACTCGCTGAGCTTTCCCGGTTCGCTGGAAACGAGCCGGATATCGTTCACCTGCACGTCCTTCGTCAGATCCCCGTTGTGATCGTCGATGGCGCTCACGCCCTCCAAAAGCCGGGCGGGCGGATCCGTGACGCTGAGCGTGATGGAGTCCGTCTCCAGACGGATATCCGGAGGCGTCACGTCCTCCGTGTCCTTCGTATATTTGTAATATACGCCGCCTCCCACGACAGCAACAGCCGCCAGCACGGCACAGAATACATTCAATTTCTTCATATATTACCGTCTCCAAACGAATCCTTCGAAAACATTTACAGATTTTCAATATATTCCCGAATGTGTTCAAGAAAATTCTGGGTATTGCTCACATAGGGCACAAATTCGGTCCTTTTTGCCTCCTCGATCTCCTCGGGAAGCCTGTCAAGGTCATAGCAGGCGCGGATCATCTTGAGCTCTCCGAACTGTCCGATAATCTGGAGCTGGTGGTCATCCACATGCTCCCCGTAACGTCCAAGCCGCGGGACCGCGATGACCTTCTTGCCTTTCTTGATGGTTCCGACGATCGCGCCCGTACCGCCGTGCGTAATCACAATCTCGGCCTCCCGTACCTTCGCCTCAAAAACATCGCGATCCAGAAAATCG
>CADCQU010000408.1 GCA_902803635.1 uncultured Lachnospiraceae bacterium
AGCGGGGATTCCAGCTTCGGATCACCCGTCTCCGTAAGCTTGTCCGCAAGCCGCGCCACGCGGTCGAGAAAACGCTTGCAGCCGCGCATCGACGCATCGTTCCACGGCGAGCTTGCCCCGTAGTCGCCCATGAAGAGGACGTAGGTGCGGAGCGTGTCCGCGCCGAACTCATTGACGACATCGAGCGGATCCACGACGTTCCCGCGGGACTTGCTCATCTTCTGCCCGTCCGGACCGAGGATGAGGCCCTGGGCCGTACGCTTCTTGTATGGCTCGAAGGTCGGGACCACGCCGAGGTCATAGAGGAAGTGATGCCAGAACCGGGAGTAGATCATGTGGCGCGTGACATGCTCCATGCCCCCGTTGTACCAGTCCACGTTCATCCAGTATTTCAGCTTCTCGTAATTCGCGAACTCCTTGTCGTTGTGCGGGTCGATGTAGCGGAGGAAGTACCAGGACGAGCCCGCCCACTGGGGCATGGTGTCCGTCTCTCGCTTCGCCGGACCGCCGCACTTCGGGCAAACGCAGTTGACAAAGTCCTCGATCTTGGCCAGCGGGGATTCCCCGTCCTCGCCCGGCTTGAAGTTCTCCACCTTCGGGAGGCGGAGCGGCAGCTCGCTGTAGGGCACGCCGACCATTCCGCAGTTCGGGCAGTGGACAATCGGAATCGGCTCGCCCCAGTAGCGCTGGCGGTTGAAGGCCCAGTCCTTCATCTTGTACTGGACACCGGCCCTGCCAATGCCCTTCTCCTCCAGCCACTCCACCATCTTCTCGATGGAATCGACCTTCTTCGTAAGCCCATTAAGGAAACCGGAGTTTACCATCTCGCCATCGCCCGTGTAGGCCTCCTTCGAGATGTCGCCGCCCTTGATGACCTCCACGATTTCAACGCCGAAGGCCTTCGCGAAGTCATAGTCCCTCTGGTCGTGGGCCGGCACCGCCATGATCGCGCCTGTGCCGTAGCCCATCATGACGTAGTCGGCGATGAAAATTGGAATCTTCTTGCCGCTCACGGGGTTGATGGCCGAAAGGCCCTCAAGCTTCACGCCGGTCTTCTCCTTGACAAGGTTCACGCGCTCAAACTCGCTCTTCTTCTGGCACTCCGCGCGATATGCCTCCACCGCGTCCATATTCGTAATCTGTTCCGCATACTTGTCGATGAGCGGGTGTTCCGGGGCCATCACCATGAACGTCACGCCAAAAAGCGTGTCCGGACGGGTCGTATAGATTTCCAGCATCTCCCCGGAGCCTTCAAGCAGGAATTTGACGAAGGCGCCCTTCGACTTGCCAATCCAGTTCTCCTCCTGGGCGCGGACATTTTCCGGGAAATCCACCTCGTCGAGGCCTTCCAGGAGCTTGTCGGCGTACTCGGTAATCCGGAGGTACCAAACCTCCTTCTCCTTCTGGATGACATCGCTGTGGCAAATGTCGCATTTGCCGCCCTGGCTGTCTTCATTTGACAAGACCACCTTGCAGGACGGGCAATAGTTGACAAATGTCTTGTCGCGGTAGGCAAGGCCCTTCTCAAAGAGCTTCAGGAAAATCCACTGCGTCCATTTGTAATAGTCCTCATCCGTGGTGTCCACGACGCGGCTCCAGTCGAAGGAGTAGCCGACGCTGCGAAGCTGCTCCGAGAAATGCTTGATGTTGTTGTCCGTGACGATGCGCGGATGCGTGTTGGTCTTGATGGCGTAGTTCTCCGCCGGCAGGCCGAACGCGTCGAAGCCAATCGGGAAGAGGACGTTGTAGCCCTGCATCCTGCGCTTCCGGCTCACGACCTCCAGGCCGCTGTACGCCTTGATGTGGCCGACGTGCATGCCCGCGCCGCTCGGGTACGGGAACTCCACGAGGGCGTAGAACTTCGGCTTCTCGCTAAAGTCCACCGCCTCGAAAATCTTCGCCTTCTCCCACCTTGTCTGCCATTTGGGCTCGATTGTTTTAAAGTTGTACTCCATAGCCAATGCCGCCTTTCGTCTGCATGATTTTTAATCATAACATTCCCAGTCACAAAATACAACAAGAATTTTTTAGCTATGCAGCTATAGCCTAAAGTGCAATAACCGTTCATATGGCCCCTCTCCGTCACACTTGGCTCCCCCTTTGGGGGAGCTGTCAGTGCCGAAGGCGCTGACTGAGAGGGTATACGCCGTGCCACCTCCCCCTGAGGGGGAGGCAAGAGGAACAGCCG
>CADCQU010000409.1 GCA_902803635.1 uncultured Lachnospiraceae bacterium
GACCTAACGGGATCCTTCGCTTCGCTCAGGATGACATGGTTTTCACGAAGCAAATCAGCCTTTTTTGAGGGTCACCTGAAATGTAACTATCTTCAAAGGAGAATTCCCATGGCATTTGACGGCATTACCACGGCATGTCTGGTCCGTGAATTATCTGAAACCCTCACGGGCGGCGGCATCAGCCGCATCGTCCAGAACGAGAAGGACGAGCTTCTTCTCACCATCAAGAATCGGCGGGTGGCCTACCGCCTCCTCCTCTCCGCGAAAGCCCAGCTCCCTCTGATCTATCTCACGGAGGAAAACCGCCAGGCCCCGCTTTCGGCCCCGAACTTCTGTATGCTCCTGCGGAAGCATTTGCAGGGCGGGCAGATCACGTCCATCACGCAGCCCTCGCTGGAGCGCGTCATTTGCATCAACGTGCAGCACCGCGACGAGCTCGGCGACCTCTGTGAAAAGCGGCTCATTATCGAGCTCATGGGCAAGTACAGCAACATCATCCTCACCGATGATGCCGACACGATCCTCGACAGCATCAAGCGCATCCCCTCGTCGGTGAGCTCGGTGCGCGAGGTCCTGCCGGGCCGCCCCTACTTCATCCCCGACAACGACAAAAAGCGGAATCCGCTCACGGAGACCGCCGACGGTCTTGCCGCCGTCCTTTCCTCTTCTTCGGCAAATGTCTCCACCGCCCTTCTCAAGGGCTACACGGGCATTTCGCCGCTCGAAGCGGAGAATCTCTGTGCCTTGGCAAATGTAGACCCCCGGTGCATGGCGGCGGAGCTTGGAAATACCAGGAATGCAACGTGTTCCAACGTCGATTCCCTGCTTGCCCAATCGCAGGCCGAGGGGAATGATGTGCGTCCTGCCAACGTTTCTGATATGGAGTCGCAAGCCGAGGAAAATTCTGCTGAGGAAGGCCGGAACGTACCTGATACAGAAAATTCTTTTTCAAGGATTTGGCACGCATTTTCTGAAACAATGGCAAATGTCCGCGAGGGCCGTTTTACCCCTGTCATTGCCTACGACGGGGACGTGCCCTATGAGTATGCCTGCCTCCCGGTGCTTGCATTTGCAGGAAAGAGACAGCAGGCCTTCGAGTCCGTGAGCAAACTCCTCGAAACCTTCTATGGTGAGAGGGAGGCCGCGACCCGCATCAAGCAGAAGTCCGCGGACCTCCGCCGGGCGACGGCGACTGCCCTTGAACGGACGAGCAAGAAACTTGTGCTTCAGGAAAAGCAATTTGCCGATACACAAAAACGCGACAAATACCGCCTTTACGGGGAGCTTCTGCTCACGTACGGCTACGAGGCCGAGCCAAATGCGAAGTCCCTGACGGTGACGAATTATTACGACGGGAAGGAGCTCACCATCCCGCTCGACGAGCAGCTTTCGGCAGCCGAGAATTCCAAGAAGTATTTCGACCGCTATGGGAAGCTGAAGCGCACGGCCGAGGCCCTCGAAAAGCAGCTGGAGGAGAGCCGAAGCGACCGCGACCAGCTTGCCGCCTGCCTCGCCGCCATCGACATGGCCGAGAGCGAGGCGGATTTGGTGGACATCCGGCGCGAGCTGGAGGAATACGGCTTTTTGAAACGCCAGATCCAGAAAAAAGGCAAGGTCCGCGAGGCCAAGTCGCGGCCATTTGTCTATGAATCCTCGGACGGCTTCCGGATGTATGTCGGGCGCAACAATTACCAGAACGACGAGGTCTCCTTCAAAATCGCCGGCCCCAACGACTGGTGGTTCCACGCGAAAAATGCCCCCGGAAGCCACGTCATCGTCAAATGCGGCGGCCAGGAGCTTCCGGACCGCGCTTTCGAGGAGGCCGCCGGCCTTGCCGCCTACTATTCGAGCCAGCGGAGCGCCCCGAAGGTCGAAATCGACTACACGAAGCGCTCCAACCTCCGCAAGACAAATGGAGGCAAGCCGGGCTTTGTCATCTACCACACCAACTACTCCCTAATGGCCACACCGGATATTAAAAATCTAAAGAAGATAGAAGAATAACAATCAGCCACAATACGCCTTTTTTGCGGTTTGTGGCTGACTGAAAGCTTCCTGGCCGCTCCTAAAGTCAGCCACAATCCCCTTTTTTGCGGTTTGTGGCTAATTCTCTGAGGGACGGCCGGAGGAAACGTCAGCCACAATCCCTCGAAAATGGCTTTTGTGGCTGATTCTCTGAGTGACGGCCGGAGGAAACGTCAGCCACAATCCCTCGAAAATGGCTTTTGTGGCTGATTCTCTGAGGGACGACCGGAGGAAATGCCAGCTACAATCCCCAAGAACGCTGCCAGATTCCCGCGGCGGCCGCGGGAATAGCGGTGGGAATAGAGAAGCTCGTGGTTGGTGTAGGTACAAATGCCGGAAACGGTTATATGCTCCGGAAGCAGTCCGGCCGAGAGCAGGATGCGGCGATTTGCGGCCCAAAGATCAAGAAGATACTTCGACTCCGGCTTCGCAAAGGATTCCTCCAAGGTATTGAGATTTTTTCCCGCTCGGAAGTGTCGATCCTGGTCATCCTGCTTTTCAGAAAAAGGTACTCCAAGAGTATCCAGAGCTTCTTTGCTTTCTGTTGTCCTCAGCTCCGCCTCCAGCGGAAAATGCTC
>CADCQU010000410.1 GCA_902803635.1 uncultured Lachnospiraceae bacterium
CTTACGGGATCCTTCGCTTCGCTCAGGATGACAAAACCTTTCACAATGCAGAACAGCCTTTTCGGAGGGGTCACCTGAACTGTAACCCTCTGTTTGAAGCCATACATTTATTTGCGGTTTATGCCCGGCTGGTTTTTTCGCCAGCCCGAACCAGACAACAAATGTCTGGCTCGGGTGTAAACAGCAGCGTTACTTCAAATACTCCGCCAGATTCTTCGTTATGTTCTCGATCTCCTCCCACGTGATCAGTCCTTTCCCGATGGAAACGTTCATCCATGCGGCGTTAAACGCATAGAAAATCTCCTCGGGGATCAGATCCTTGAAATCCTCATAAGTCAGGAGCCCGTAACGCTCGATATCCGCCTGCATCTTTTCCCGGTCGTAAGCCATCACCCCGGGATCCACCTCGAAAATATTTGTCAGAGCGTTCGTATCGGCGGCCACGGAGAGTATTCCATTGGCATAAACGCAAAGATGACAGAACGTTCCGGGACTGTACACTTCTGTCTTCTTTGTTTCCGTCCAGACCTTTGTGAGAGTTACCGTTACCCAGGTGTTTCCGCGAAGATCCCCCTGACGGATAAACTGATGGCTGATATAGTCCTCCCAGGTATTTTCGTTAATATATACGTACTTTCCGAGTGTGCTGTCAAAGAATCCCTGCTCATAAACGACCGCAACCTCTGTACCGTCCGAGAAGCAGACGTGTAGCACCCGATATTCTCTTTCCGGATCCGCGTGGTTGAAAACGACCGGGGAACTGTCATATCGCCCTGTTTCCATGTTCCAGACCAGAAGCTCTTCGCCCGGCTGCACCTGCTCCACCGGCTTCACCGTGCCATCGGCCATTGTGATCAAAGTGCCTTTAACAACACATGCGTTTTTGGGCATATATATCGTGGTATCGGCCTCCGGCATGATAAAGTAGTACGTACCGGCCGCCATTTTTGTTGTGGATTCTTTACAGGCCGCATCGAGATAGTATGTAAGTATGTTAACAGTTTGATCTGAATTTGCACATATATTAAAGTCGCTCGAAGCCGATTCAGCATTATCATAAGAAATAATTATTTTTACCACAGTTTTGGGTGACACGCCGCCGGGACTTTCCATTTTCTGATTGTTCACGAAAACCTCAACAGCACCGCCTGCAATCTCCCAGGAAAGCTGTGGCTTTGGTTTCCAGCGAGCGTACAGCCGGGTATTCGCGGAAGGAAGATAGCTTCCCGCGGCATCTCCTGCCTTCGTACCTCCTTCAGCCGCCGTATACCAGCCGTCAAAATAAACATCTTCTCTTTCGCCGGGCACAGGGAGTGTAAGCGATTCACCGCGGACCACGGTGATCGGCCCGATCGTTTCTTCCGCGCCGTTTCCGTCAAAAGTCACCGTCCAGTGACTAAAATATTCCACGGCCGCCGCAGAATAAAAATACAGTGCCTTTGCCACATTACAAAGTGCCTCCTTGGAAGAACCGATTGCGTTCTTTATATAGTTCAGCGGACTGTAGATGACAGTATAGGTATTGTCCCCCTCTTTCACACAGAGCGCAAAGTCTTCCTGAACCTCGCTGGCGGGGATATTCCGGATGCGGGCAATTTGATAACCGCCCGTCCGCTGCGTCTCGACCAATCGGCCCTCACAGGAAAATTCGAGCGTTTCCTCCCCGGTAAAGTAAAGCGATAGCGTCGTGCCGGATCGCAGCGAGAGCGTAGCGCCCTCGAAGGAAATACTCTCCGGCAGGTCCGATGAATAGGCGTGATCAATCGTCACCTCGCCAAGAATCTTCTCCTCCTCGGTCAGCCCGGCGTTGGCAAGCGTCTCGGTATTCACATGAAAATAGTTCTGCGCATTTGCCCCGTAGTTTAGCATCGCCTTGATCAGAGAGGTTTCCGCCGGATAAACCACGCTGTTTTCGAGAATATCCCCGGCATATCGGCTGACAGAGTAAATATTTTCTTCTATGAATTCTCCGTCATAAAAATACGTGGCCGTGATATCGCTGGTCATATAAGCCGCGGAAACAGGGCAGGTCGCTTTGTACAGCTGCTTTGCCGAGTCGTAAACAGGTTCCGCGTCAAATGCCTCTCTGCCGCCATAGGCAAAGATCACTACGGCTTTCGGCACCTGCTCTTCTCCTATACTCAGGTAGAAATTCACGTCCGTGGTGCCGTTCAGTGAAAGCGAACGGCCGACAAATGCCGTAAACTCTGCCGTAATCGTTACGTCTTTCAGGGGCATTTCAAAAGAGTATCGGCCACCCACAGGTCTCAGCGGGTCACCGTTGACACTGACACTCTTTACGGTGCTTCCGCTATCCGAGGAAAAGGTCAGGGTAACGGTCCGGTTACTCGCATGGTCGTTAACGAAAGCTTTGTCCGCCGTGACGGTGCCGTTTTTAATGCTTTCCGCGATCCGGACGGTATGGACCGAGTCAAGCGTAATATTCCGCAAAGCTTCCAGTTCAGAAGATTCCGCGGAACTGTCGTAAACATTCGTGCCGTCCGAATACCGCAGTCCGTCCGCAATCCGGCAGGAACCCGCCGCAAAGAGCCGGTTGCATCTGACGTAAGCACCGCCAAGAAGAATGTCTCCCGCAGACTCCACACCGACCGCTTCTTCTCCGGAAGTCGTGATCCTGACCCTTCCCTCATTAAGAAAGACCTCTCCCCCGACAGTAACTCCGGTTTTGTTGGCCTCCTGGAGGGTGACGGTCAATCTTCCGTTGTTCATCGTCAAATTCCCACCAACGGTGATGGAATGGTAGCCCTTTACCGTAACAGTACCGCCGTTCTGGGTGTAATTTCCCCCTTCAAGGCAAATGGGGGAGCAGGGATTGTCTGCGGGAGTCTCTATTGAGATTCTGCCGGTTTGATTTGAATCAAGGTTCTCATCATAAATACGCAGGCTGTTATTGGCACTGTAAATGCATGATTGCTCCGCTTCACTCATGGTCAGCGTCCTGTTGCCCCCAAGAATCAGGCAGACATCGCCGGTTAAGGTGACCTGGTGATCAAAGGTGACATCCTCTTTCACACAATACCATCCTTCTTCCAGCGTATGTTCCGTTCCGTTCAGCACATACGCCTTCGTAGTCTGAAGGTTATTTTCTTCATCCTTGTAGGAAACGGTCAGCGGCAATTTTTCAAAATCCCCGGTTACGGTCACATCTTCCGTGACCGTAAGATTGTAAACCCCAGCCGATCCGTCCAGAGCCGTACCATTAGCCTTAACGTTGCTCTCAAGATAATAATCTTTTACCCTTATCAAAATCTCCGTTCCGTAAACCGCTTTTCCGTCTGTCAGCGAATATCCCTGAGAAAGCTCCATTTGCAAAGGAAGCGTTACTGTGAACATCTGGTCTTCCGGCTCCTCACCGGCGACCCTCTCTTCCGCAGGAAAAGTCTCCGCGGATACGTGGCAGACGCCTCCCGGAATGAATACCAGGCAAACCAACAGGCACAGCAGGAGTCTCAGCACTCCTGCCGACATTTCTAATCGTACTCTTTTCATATAATCTCTCCCAAATTCTTCACTCCAAAACAGCTTAAGCCGTATAAGCATATTTGCTCGAATTCCCACTGCCTCTGCGTTTCCTCTCAGTCGGCCCCCTCTCCGTCACGGATTCACCGTGACACCTCCCCCCTTGAGGGAGGGGGGAGGCAAGAGGAGCTTCTTTCATCTTGAACTTACCAAAATACTCCCACCGCCCTTTCGGGCGGTGGGGAGCCGACGTTTGTTTTTTCGATTTACTGATACTCAGCCACGGAGACCCAGCTCTCGAGCATGGCCTTCTCCTCCGGGCGCTTTTTGGTGAGCTGGCCGGCGGCCACGATGGGCATCCACCTCTGGACGTACTGGATGGCGGTATCGGACTTCTTGCAGTAAATGCGGAGGTAAAGATCCGCCACCTTCTTGTCCTGCAGCATGAAGCGGAGGTACGTCATCGCCGCGTCGGCCCCGGCATTGCCCTGGGTCGCGTGCGACCAGTCGATGACCTTGTAACCGCCGTCCGGAATCAGGATGACGTTCGAGGGGTCGAAATCGCCATGGCAGAGCTTCGTGTGGCGCTGCATGCCGTGGAGCCGCTGCTCCAGCTCGTAGCGCGTGCTCGCGTCCAGTCCTTCGAGGTTCCGGATTTCCTCCAGCCGCTTGTCCACCGTGTTGCGAAGGCCCGGTGCGCGGAACGAGTTCACCTCAATCTGGATATCCACGAAACGCTCCAGGTTCTCCTCCAATTTGTCGGGCTCGCTCTTGAGCTTCTCCTCCATCGTGATGCCCTCCACGTACTCGATGGCAATCGCCCATTTGCCGTCAAAGCAGCGGACGTAGCGGACCGGCGGCGCGGACACGCCGTAGGACTCCACGTAGGACGTGATCAGGGCCTCGTTGAAAATGCCGACCTTCGGGTGGTTGGGCTCGAAGACCTTGATGATCTCATCGCCCACATGGTACACCGTCTTGTACGAACGTTTTAAGATAATATCACTCTCGTTAAATTCCATGTTATCCTCCTATATCTATTCCTGGGTTTGTTCAGAAATCCACCAGCTCGTCCGGCTCGCCGTAGTAGGCCAGGGTGTAGATCTTCTTCAGCTCCTCAACGAGCGGGTAGCGCGGGTTCGCACCGGTGCACTGGTCATTAAATGCCTGCTCGGCCATCTCGTCCAGCGTTTCGAGGAAATACTTTTCGTCCACACCGTATTCCTTAATGGAATCCTTAATACCGATGGCCTTCTTGAGCTTCTTGAGGGCCGCGATGAGGTTCTCGAAGCTCTCCGCGTCGTCCTTGCCGCCAAGGCCGTTGTAGCGGGCAATCTCCGCGTAGCGGGCAAGCGCGTGCGGATACGGATACTGCGAGAACGTGCCCATCTTCGTCGGCACCTCGGCCGCGTTGTAGCGCATGACATAGGTCAGCACCAGCGCATTTGCCACGCCGTGCGCGATGTGGTGGAACGCGCCGAGCTTATGCGCAAGCGAATGGTTCACGCCGAGGAAGGCATTTGCAAATGCCATGCCCGCAAGGCAGGAGGCATTTGCCATGTGGTCACGGGCCTCGACGTCATTTGCCCCATTCTCGTAGGCCCGCGGCAGATAGTCAAATGTCAGCTTCGTGGCCTTGAGCGCGAGGCCGTCGGTGTAGTCGGAGGCCAGCATGGAGACATAGGCCTCGATGGCGTGGGTCATGACGTCGATGCCGGAGGCCGAGGTCAGGCCCTTCGGCTGGGTCATCATATTGTCGGTATCGACAATCGCCATGTTGGGAAGCAGCTCGTAGTCCGCCAGCGGGTACTTGATGCCCGCGTCGGAGTCCGTGATGACGGCAAATGGCGTGACCTCGGAGCCGGTGCCAGAGGAGGTCGGAATGGCCACGAAATAGGCCTTCTTGCCCATCTTCGGGTAGGTGTAGATGCGCTTCCGGATATCCATGAAGTCCATGGCCATATCCTCGAAATCCACATCCGGGTTCTCGTAGAGCACCCACATGATCTTCGCCGCGTCCATGGCCGAGCCGCCGCCGAGCGCGATAATCACGTCCGGCTCGAAGGCCGCCATTTGCTTCGTGCCGGCCTGGGCATTCTTGAGGGTCGGATCCGGCTGGACATCCGAGAAGACCGCGTGGACGATGCCCATCTGGTCCAGCTTCTCCTCGATCGGCTTCGTGTTGCCATTTTTATATAGGAAGGAATCGGTGACGATGAAGGCACGCTTCTTGTGCATGATCGTGCCGAGCTCGTCGAGGGCCACCGGCATGCAGCCCTTCTTGAAATACACCTTTTCGGGCGTGCGGAACCAAAGCATGTTTTCTCTCCTCTCCACCACGGTCTTGATATTCAAAAGATCCATGACGCCGACGTTGTGGGATACCGAATTTCCGCCCCAGGAGCCGCAGCCGAGGGTGAGCGACGGCAGGAGCTGGAAGTTGTAAAGGTCGCCGATGCCGCCGTGCGAGGACGGGGTATTGACGATGATGCGGCAGGTCTTCATCCTGTCGGCAAATGCGGCCAGCTTTTCTTTCTCGTTCGTATTGATGAAAATGGAGGAGCTGTGGCCGAAGCCGCCGTCGCGGACGAGCCGGTCCGCCTTGTCGAGAGCCTCGTCAAATGTCTCGGCCTTGTAGAGGGCGAGCACCGGGGAGAGCTTTTCATGGGCAAATTCCTCGGTGATTTCCACGTCCTCGACCTCGCCGATAAGGATCTTGGCGGTCTTTGGCACTTCGACCCCCGAGAGCTGGGCAATCTTGTACGCGCTCTGTCCGACGATCCTGGCGTTCAGGGCGCCGTTGATGAGGATCGTCTTCCGAACCTTGTCGAGTTCCTCCGGATTTAAGATATAGCAGCCGCGGCGGACAAATTCCGCCTTCACGGCATCGTACACGTCGGCGAGGGCCGTGACGGACTGCTCGGAAGCGCAGATCATGCCGTTGTCAAAGGTCTTCGAGTGGATGATGGAGTTGACCGCGACCAGAATGTCCGCCGAGCTGTCGATGATGACCGGGACATTTCCGGCACCGACGCCGAGGGCGGGCTTCCCGGAGGAATAGGCCGCGTGGACCATGCCGGGGCCGCCGGTCGCAAGAATACAGTCCGCGTCGCGCATGACGGTCTGTGTCATAGCCAGCGAGGGGACGTCGATCCAGCCGATGATGCCCTCGGGCGCGCCGGCTGCGACCGCCGCGTCGAGGACCACCTTCGCCGCCGCAATGGTGCAGTTCTTTGCACGCGGATGCGGGGAGATGATAATCGCATTCCGTGACTTAAGGCAAATGAGCGTCTTAAAGATTGCCGTCGAGGTCGGGTTCGTGGTCGGGATGACCGCCGCGATCAGGCCAATCGGCTCCGCAATCTTTTTCGTACCGTAAACCGGGTCCTCCTCGAGCACGCCGCAGGTTTTTGTATTCTTATATGTGTTGTAGATATATTCCGCGGCATAATGGTTCTTAATCACCTTGTCTTCCATGATGCCCATGCCCGTCTCCTCGACCGCCATTTGGGCGAGCGGGATCCGGGCCTTGTTGGCCGCCGTGGCGGCCGCCTTAAAAATCCTGTCGACCTGTTCCTGGGAGTAGGTCGCGAACACCTCCTGTGCCTTGCGCATTTCGGCCATCCGCGCCTGCAGCGCCTCGATGCTGTCCACGAGCACCGGCGCATTTCCTTCATTTGCTGCCATCTTGACCTCCTTTTTACAAATGAAACCCGGGGTGCGGGACTTTGCAGGATTTCGCCCTCCGCTTCGCGTAAATCCGCGGTTTCAAAGGCTCATGCCATACAAAAAATCCCCTCCCACTCCTTCCATCCGTCTCTTTCTATCAATATACCATAAAATAGCTACATTTACGAATATTTTTTTCAGCAATTTGTATGTGACGGCGAAAGGCCGTTACAGTTCAGGTAGCCCCGTCGAAAATGGACGCTTTGTTTTGTAAAGGAATTGTCATTCTGAGCGAAGCGAAGAATCCCGTAAG
>CADCQU010000411.1 GCA_902803635.1 uncultured Lachnospiraceae bacterium
TGCGGGCATCGCCGACTGACGACAACGCAGTCAGGGCGGAATTTAGACAAGCAGATTTCCTGAGTTATTGATGAACAGTTCCTTAGGTAATATTCGCAAAGTTAACGGGATTCTTCGTCGCTTCGCTCCTCAGAATGACATAAAAACGTTGAATTTTGGGCTAACCGTACAGTTAGAATTATTTAATCTTGTAAATCCAGCCTTCCGGCGCCTCAATGCGGCCCATCTGGATGCCGGTGAGGGTGTCGTAGAGCTTCTGGATGGTCGGGCCCATCTTCTCCATGCCGCTCGGGAAGCAAATTTCCTTGTCGCCGTCGACAATCTTGCCGACCGGGGAAATGACCGCTGCGGTACCGCAGAGGCCGGCCTCCTCGAAATCACCGAGCTCGGAGAGCATGACGGTTCGCTCCTCGACTTCGAGGCCGAGATACTTCTCCGCGACGTACTCCAGCGAGCGGCGGGTGATGGAGGGCAGGATGGTGGGGGAACCCACGGTGATGAATTTGTTGCCCTTGATGAAAATGATGTTCGCGCCGCCGGTCTCCTCGACCTTCGTGCGGGTCGCTGAATCCGGGTAAAGGTTCTCGGCAAAGCCCTGCTTGTGGGCCTCAACGATGGCGTGGAGGCTCATCGCGTAGTTAAGACCAGCCTTGATGTGGCCGGTTCCGCGGGGCGCGGCACGGTCATAGTCCGCGATCTTGATGGTGATGGGCTTCGCGCCGCCCTTGAAGTACGGGCCGACGGGTGTTACGAAAATGCGGAACTGGTACTCGTCGGCGGGCTTCACGCCGATGACCGGGTTCGAACCGAACATATAGGGGCGGATGTAGAGCGTCGCGCCGGAGCCGTAGGGCGGAACCCAGCTTTCATTTGCCAGAACCACCTGTTTCACGGCATCAACAAAGCGGTCCTCCGGGAAGGCCGGCATCTCCAGCCTGCGGGCGGAATCGGCCATGCGGGAGGCATTCAGGTCCGGGCGGAAGCAGACGATGCTGCCGTCCTCGGTCGTGTAAGCCTTGAGGCCCTCGAACACGGACTGCGAGTACTGCAGGACGCCCGCGCACTCCGAGATGACGACCTTGTCGTCGCCGGTAAGGCAGCCCTCGTCCCAGGCGCCATCCTTAAAGTTCGAGACATATCGCATGTCCGTCTTCACGTAACCGAAGCCGAGCTTGCCCCATTCGATGTTTTGCTTTTCCATAACATTTCCTCCTTCGTGCGCGTCGGCGGATTCTGCCGGGGACGCTGTTTCAGAAAACACTTCACTACTGGTTACGCCGAGCCAGACACTTGCTGTCTGGCTACGGGCTAGTGACAAAAATCAGCTCCATATAGACAAGAGATGTATAATCTGCCACTGACCTGCGTTTTGCCATCGTCCGAAGGACGATTTTATTGCAAAACGCCTATGTTTCTGGTCACTGTGTGACCAGAAACAGCATTTCTTTACATTATAGACTCGCATTTTCGGATGTCAAGAGTTGGATTTGAAAGATAATTCGTGGTATAATCATTTTCGGATGCGTGAAGCATGCAAATGAGAAAAAGGAGGAACAGACAAATGGAAGTGAAGAGAGTTAGCATTCGGGAAGCGAAGAAGCGCATCAAGAATGATCCGGAGCTGAGCAAAATGCTGGTTCGCAGCGGCTGGAAGGAAATCGCGCTCGACCTTGACGGGGACGGTTTTGCGGATGTGAGCTTTTCCTGCGAGAAGGCTGGCAGGAAGATCGACACGATGGCCGTCGACCTGAACGGCAGCGGCGAGTACAACCTCTACCTGCACGATTTTGACGGAAACGGGATTCCGGACACGGTCATTTTCATGAAGGAAGGGTCGGAGGAGCAGGCGGTCGTTGCCTTCGGCGGAGAGGTCGAGCTTGGCTTCATAAACCTTGGCGTCCGTGTGGCGAACCTTCTGGTCGCTGAGGATTTCCTGAACAAGGAGCTTGGGCTTTCGCTTGCGGATCTTGCCGCGTACCTGAAAGCGCATGCGGTCGCCATGCTGGCGGAGATTGAGAAGCGCGAGAACGCCACGGGCATTGACAAGGTGTATTATTTCCTGGAGGATGCCCAGACCTATTATCTTGCGACCGTCGAGGGGAACCAGCCCAGGGTCCGGCCATTTGGCACGATCCTTCTGCGTGACGGCAAGCTGTACATCCAGACCGGCAGGGTGAAGGCGGTCTCAAGGCAAATTGCGGAGAATCCGCTGGTCGAGATCTGCGCCTGCCAGGGCGGGACGTGGCTTCGCATCGCCGCGGAGCTGGTGGAGGATGACAACCACGACGCGAAGGTCGAGATGCTGGAGAAAATGCCGGCCCTCAAGGCCATGTACAACGCCGACGACGCCAATATGCAAATGTTCTATTTGAAGGATGCGAAAGCGGTGTTCAGCTCATTCACGGCAGAGCCGGAGCTGATCGAGTTTTAAATGTAATGGCGGAGCCGGAGGTAATCAGGTTCTGCTCGGAAGGCTGGGATGCCCGCATGGGCATCCCTCTTTTTCCTTTGCTTCCCCATTAAGGAGATTGGCTGATTGCAAGTTAAGCTCAAATTCCCGAAAAAGACATATTGAGCTTAACTTGCGTGGGTGGCCGGTTGAAAAGTTAAGCTCAAATTCCCGAAAA